>CAZKMC010000198.1:0-5540 GCA_964553485.1 uncultured Comamonadaceae bacterium | reverse complement strand
GGTTGCCACAGAGAACCCCCAGATGCCATATGCTTGAGCGCTTGGCAATACCAAAGCTGCGGCTGCGGCTGAGGCGTTGCTAACTAACACATCTGCATTACGGCCGGTAAAGGCATTGATGTTTGCATTGCTTCCGTCACCGACAAGTGAAGTTGGATTCAAGACACTGTAACTGGTTGTGTTGCCAGACCAAACAGCACCAGTAGTGAAATCGCCATCTTCGAAACCATCGTTACCAACGGTGAAGTATGCTTTGAAATTATTGCCAAAATTACTGTCAAATTTGGTGTTGGTACAACCGCCTGCATCATCCCCATAGGCTTCCCAATAGAATTCGATCACGTAATCTCCAGAGCTGAGTCCTGAGAGAATGTTAATTCCTTCAGTTGTGGCAGCCCATCTCTGGTTTCCACTTCCTAATTCTGCGCTAAACGGCAAATTCACCAACGTGAAACTTCCTGGAACCTCACATTCTTTGTAAATGCGATAAGCCAAGCCACCTCCACATACGTTGGATGCACCATTCTTAAAAGTATTGATTTCGCCCCCATTGAGGATGAATGAATCACCGGTGTTGAAAAACCCATAATAATAAGGCTCCACTGTAGGTGCAGCATCTGCATTGAATCCTCCAGCACGGTAGTTGTTTCCGTCTCCAAAGTCAATAATAGCATAGGTTTGGAATAAATCCCAAGCGGCAAAAGCCTGAGTGGAGCACACGACAAGTGCAAGAAGCAAAATTTTGCGTAGCATAATGTATTGTTTAGGTTTTAGGTAATATCAAAAGGGTGTAGGACATTTATGACCTGAGATAAAAATACTGAAAAAGCGTATGATTTACAATAAGTTAAGGGCAAAAATCAACCAATACATGGTGGCCGTTTAGTTTTAGTTTGCAAAATGCCCTGGTACATGCCGAGAATGATTAGGCCTGGCCTCTTTAAGTTAGACGTAAGAATTATTTACGACCTGGGATACTGGAAATCAATTCTTGCGCATAGACTGATTTTGGACGATGGAAAACGTCATCTGCATTTCCAATCTCCTCGATTTTGCCTTTGTTCATGACCATGATGCGGTCACTCATATAATGTACAACAGACAAATCATGCGAAATAAATATGTAGGTCAGTTTTAGTTTATCCTTGAGGTCATTCAATAAATTCAATACTTGGGCTTGAACACTCACATCTAGAGCACTTACACTCTCATCACAAATGAGGAAATCAGGGTTGGTAGCAAGGGCTCTTGCGATATTGATGCGTTGACGCTGTCCACCGGAGAACGCATGTGGGTAGCGGTAAAATTCCTCGGGCTTTAGCCCAACCTGATCCAATAATTCAAATGCTCTTTCTTTTACTTCTTTGGCTCCATGAATGCGCAGTACTTCCATTAAACACTGTCCCACGCTCTTTCTAGGATTCAAAGCGGAGTATGGGTCTTGGAAAATCAATTGCATCTTTTGGCGATAAGGCATCCACTCAGATGCCGAAAGGTCCATCAGGTTCAAGTCCTGAAACAAGACTTTACCTGAAGTTGCCGGAATTAAACCAAGGAGCAATCGACTCAAGGTGCTTTTCCCACAACCGCTTTCACCAACTAAGCCCAAGGTTTCGCCCTTTTTCAAGTCGAAGCTGACATGATCTACCGCTCGAAAATATTCTAGGGGTTTTCCCCAAAGATTGCGTTTGGTGACAAAATCACATGTTAAGTTGCGGACCTCCAAGTAGTTCTCTTCGAAAAGAGCCGACTCATTTTTAACACCGGCCGATTGGTTACCGGCCTCTGGATTTTCAAGGAACTCGGAGACCGTTAACAGCCTACGTGGTTTATAATCCTTTGGGGGCTTACATGCTATAAGTCCTCTGGTATACGGGTGTTTGGCGTTTGTAAGGATTTCTTGAGCCGGCGCCAATTCCACCAGTTCGCCTTGGTACATAACCGCTATTTCATCTGCTATTTCAGCTACCACATCTAAATCGTGAGAGATGAAAATCATGCCCATTCCATATTTTGATTGCAAACGCTTCAGCAATTTCAGAATCGCATGTTGCACAGTAACATCTAAGGCCGTAGTTGGCTCGTCGGCAATCAGCAGATCTGGGTTGCACGCGATGGCCATGGCAATCATGACGCGTTGTTTTTGTCCCCCGGAAAGTTCATGAGGAAACCGCAAGCCAATATTCTCAGGATCTGGTAACTGGACTTCCTTGAACAAGTCCACTACACGTTGATGAATCAATTCTTTGCTTCCCCCTTCATGAACTTCAATGATTTCGGCTACCTGCTTGAGACAGGTATGCGAAGGATTAAGACTACTCATGGGGTCCTGGAAAATCATTGAGAGCCTTTTTCCGCGAATAGCTAACCACTCCTTTTCTGGCAGGTGGTTGAGCTCAGATTTCTCAGGCATCAGGATCATTTTCCCCTTTTGAATCCGGCTAATTCCTGCCGGGAGCAAACCGAGGGCAGCCAAAGAAGTGACGGTCTTGCCTGAGCCAGATTCCCCAACTATTGCTAATGTTTTGCCTTTAAAAACTTGTAAATGGATGTCCTTGACCACAGGATTCCATTGCTCTTTTGACTTGAAATCTACCTGAAGCTCATCTATTTGTAGAAGCAATTCAGGGTTAGTCATTGAGAGAATATTCGTAGAAAATCACTGAGAGATAAGGCTTTTGTAATTCTCGGGTTTTATCAATCATACTGATTTCGATATCAGTTCCCTGAGATGACTTTGTTAGCCACGTAGTGTAGCCATCATCCACGGTGCTTTTGCCATAACGCGTGTCGTAAAAGCCCTTGAACGAATCAAATAATTCCTTTGTGTCCTTGGTGGTTTTAGGGAAGATGTCCATTTCGATCACGTACAATCCCTGCTCATTGAAATTGTAAGTAATTTCATAAAACGTAGACTTCTTGATGTCCAGCGGAATACGACAAGTGATTTCGTCGGGCATGTTGTGGACAATGTTTGTGGACTCTCTGGCGAGGACTTCTTGGATATTATCGCCAATTGTATTGCCCCTGAAATGTCCGCCCTCTTCAGCCTTAAGAATCATTTCTACCGGAGTTGGGGGAGAGGGCTCTTCTGTGCAACTGGCAAAGAACAAGAGTCCAAAAAACAATATACAAGCGGAGCGGGCTTTCACTCCGCTAAAGATACATAAAACGAAGTGTTCTGATTACTGGGTGAGACTGCCTAGACAAGCCGCTGGAAGAAAGAATCTTAGAGCATAACGCTAAAACCAAGCGGATTTTTGTGGTATGTAAAAAGCCTCGATTTCGAGGCTTTTTACATTTTTTAGGTCCGGATTAATCCTATTAGTTTTTGATAATCTTTTCTGAACATCGGGCCTCACCATTTCTGACATGTAAATAGTAAATCCCACTAGTTAAAGATCGGACGTTCAGTTCAAGAGTATTTACCCCAGAGGTCACCGCAACCTGATTGGCCCCAACCCCTGTAGGTTGTCCCATGCTGTTGAATAAAACAATATTCACTGTGGTTTCAATATTAGAAATGACATCAAAGCGTACTCTTGAGTTTGCTGGATTTGGATAAACATTTTCCACATCGATTTGGAGTGAGGGAATAATTTCCGTGGCAATTCCTTCTGACGCCACAAAAACGATGTGTTGTGATTGGCTAACGGTATTCCCGGCACAATCTGTGGCTGTCCAAGTGCGGACAACATTTTGAGAATCACAACAGAATTGATCAAACGCAAAATCCCCAGCTCCTGACACTTCTGTTTCAATATTTTGAGACAGGTCTATGAATGTTCCTTCATAATACATCCAGCCACCATTTCCGTAATTCGTGTCTTGGTTGTTTGCCGCAATTCCCATTTGATAACCGTAATACATATTACTGGGGGCATGGGATAGTGTCAGATAAGAACCTGTGAAATCTCCCCATCCTGTGAGGTAACTGTTGTTCTCGTCGACTATGAAATAGGTCCAGTCCAGATAATTGTCTCCAGCTAAACCAAAATCATCTTTGTAATTAGTCGGAAATTCTTGGTTTGACCAATCTTCCCAATTAATTCCATTGATCAAATTGAGCTCTACAGTAAATCCACCGTTGGGATTGTCTGTGCTCACAACAGTTCCGAAAAGGTGTGCGGTAATTCCATTTTCGTTTTCTCCCAAAACCAGTGTCATTGATTGGGTAGTAAAAAGGATTTCGTCCAATTCCATAAAAGTGAAGAGGATCATGGACCACAAGTCATCATATGGGTCTGGATCAATCAAGGTACAAGTACCAACTTCTCCATCTCCCAGAATCTCTTCATTGAAAACAACTTCTAGATCTCCATCACAGGTATCAGTAGCAGTAACTAAACCAGCTTCTGGAATTTCTTCACCACAATCAATTTCAATGTCTGCTGGCGTTTGGTTGAATACCGGAGGCGTAGTATCCTGAACATCAATTGTCTGGGCAACAGAACTGGACAGGCCACATGAATTAGTTGCAGTATAGGTGCGGATAAGTTGATGTTGACTTGGGCAATCTGAAGTGATTACTTCTTCTGAAATCGAAAGATCTGCCTCACCACATTCTTCCTCATATTCGGCCCAGGCCTCAGGAAGGTCATCACTACATTCTACAGTCTCGTCGTCAGCCCACGATGTGAAAACGGGAGGAGTTTCATCAGTGAAAGAAACGGTTTGTGTGCATTCAGCAGTATTTCCACATTCGTCTGTGGCGGTCCAAACCCGAATGACCTCTATACCGCAATCCAGTTGGTTCCAAGTTTCATTGAAGTCTATGGTCAAATCTGTGTCGTCTTCAAAAATTGCCGAATCATCTGTGGAGTCATCATCGCAGTTCAGAGTTTGGTCTTCTGGACAGTACAACACAACTGGAGGTTCTTCATTCTCACATCCCCCGCAATCTAGGTTGCCTTGGTTTGAGTCGCCATCTAAAAAATTTTCATTCAACATGGAAATTACGTTTACCATTTGAGAGGCAGAATAATCCAAATTACAACTACCTAGCACGTCATTTGCCATTGCAACGGCATCGGAAATAGTCCAGCCGTCAAAAGTTCCGTTGTTGATAATTAAGTCTCCTAGGTATCCATCGGGCTCACCAAAGTCCGGGTCGTTGGCATCAAATCCAAGACTCAAAGTAATAGCCACAAGGTGTCCCGTAAGTACATTTCCAATACAATCTGGGTTGTCATATGACGCGGTCAACACCGCTGGTTGTCCGCCACAAGGCAAGTATTCTTCTATGGCTGACGCCGAGGAGAGGAGCAAACTGTTTTCAGAGCAACCAATCACTAATCCGTCTGGAAAAGCGTCGTCAAAATGGGCATCCCTGTAGACACCAGGATTGTTGCCATTTGCCTGGGCACCCCAGCCTCCAGGAGTTTGTGTACGGTAACCGTCACAATCATCTTGGGCAGTTACAGAAGTTGGGGAAATAAATAGGAGCGCAAGAAATGCACTGCTAAGCAGAAGTAGTTTTTTCATCACAGGCCTATTGACTTAGTTCGCAAGATCGTAAATAGATTAGGTAGTAGCCAGTT
>CAZKMC010000197.1:0-5553 GCA_964553485.1 uncultured Comamonadaceae bacterium | reverse complement strand
CGAAACTTTGATGCGAGAAACAAAGCCATGTCCAGAAGCATATACCGGCAACCCTTCTCTACCTTGGGTCTTTATATCCAGCCCTGAATGGAAGTGATTGGTTCTGAATTCACCAAAATTCCCGCTGAGATTAAGCGGAATATCCAATGGTGATTGTAAATCCGTGCGCTTTTGCGCAAAGCAACCCCATGACCCGCCTATAAAAATCAAACAAGTAATTCCGGCAATCCAACTTCTCATCATTCCACAAAGATAATTGGCCCATAAGCGAGAGAGAAGCAGGATCAATCAACGCTCAAACAAAACAATGTTGACAGTTGAAAACTAGTCCCATATGCCTCTCAATAGGTTATCAAATCTGATATGTTTATTTTTCATGACGGGAGTACTTGTCCTTAAGTGAACATTGCTACCTTTGTGAGAGTCTCAAAATTTTACCAATCTGCTAAATGAATCAGGTAGAACCGGTCATAGCGAACATAACGAAATCGGTAAATAAGTTGCTGAAAGAGCGAGAAGAAATGCGTGAGAAATTGCGCAAACTCTCTGCAGAAAAAGATGAACTGAAGCAACTTAGTTCTGAATTAGATGGGCGTATTGCAGCGTTGGAAAATGAAAAGAAGACTTTAAGTATTGCTAAATCATTGACAGGTTCAGAAGACCGTGGAGAAGCGAAGCTTCGTATCAATGAGTTAGTGAGGGAGATTGACAAGTGCATTGCACTTTTAAATAAATGAGCAAATTCATCTCATGAGCGACCTATCCATAAAAGTAAATATTGCCGGACGGTTGTACCCGCTTACGATTGATCGTGCTGAAGAAGAATTGATTCGTAAAGCGGCCAAACTAGTAGATGATCGTGTTAAGACGTTCAAAGATAGCTATGCAGTTAGAGATTACCAGGATCCCCTGGCTATGACTGCTCTGCAAATGGCTACACAGTTGCTCAAACAAAAAGACAATCCGCAAAATAACCAAGTGCTTGAAGAACTTCAGGCATTAGACGCGAAATTGTCTCAAGAACTCTCCTGATCAACTCAATGAAATCACACCTTTGACCCTGTTGTAAAAACTACAACATGGACGGAATAACGCTGGTTGTTGTTGCAGCTGTAGTAGCCCTTCTGCTAGGAATCGGAATTGGTTATTTGTTGCTCAACAAAGTGCTTTCAGGCAAAGCAGAAAGCATCATCAAAGAAGCAGAGGAAAAAGGAGAAACCATAAAGGACAAGAAAATCCTTCAGGCAAAAGAAAAATTCCTCGCACTCAAAGAAGAGCACAACAAAGAGATCAAGGATCGGACTAGTAAAATCCAATCCACAGAAGACCGAATCAAAAACAAGGAAAATCAGGTCACAAAGCAAATTGAAACCACAGACAGAAAAGAGAAAGAGCAAGACAAACTCAGAGAAAATCTAAGCACACAGCTAGAAGTCTTAAACAAGAAACAAAAGGATCTTGAAAAAGACCATTCTAAATCTGTTCAGCTACTAGAAGAAATCAGCGGTCTTTCGGCAGAAGATGCCAAGGCCAAATTGATGGAAGAGCTCAAAAATGAAGCGCGTATTCAAGCTTCTGCTCAAATGCGTGAAATCTTGGACGAAGCTAAGCTCAAAGCAAATGCAGACGCCAAAAAGATCATCATCCAATCAATTCAGCGCGTTGCAACTGAGCATGCAATAGAAAATTCAGTCTCTGTCTTTAACATCGAAAATGACGATGTAAAAGGTAGAATTATTGGTAGAGAGGGACGAAACATTCGTGCCCTTGAAGCTTCTACCGGGGTTGAAATCGTTGTTGATGACACCCCAGAGGCAATCATTCTTTCTTGTTTTGACCCAATAAGACGTGAAATCGCAAGATTAGCGTTACACCAATTGGTTACAGACGGTAGGATCCACCCAGCTAGAATTGAGGAAGTAGTGGCCAAGGTCACTAAGAACATCAATGAAGAAATCATGGAGGTCGGTAAACGTACCTGCATCGATTTAGGAGTTCACAACTTGAACAGCGAGTTGGTACGAATGATCGGCCGAATGAAATACCGTTCTTCCTACGGACAAAACCTGTTGCAGCATAGCCGTGAAGTGGCAAACCTTTGCGCTACCATGGCATCTGAGCTTGGCATCGATGCTAAAGCCGCTAAACGAGCCGGATTGCTTCATGATATTGGAAAAGTGAGCGATGAAGAAAGCGAACTTCCACACGCAATTCTTGGGATGAAGCTGGCAGAAAGGCTAGGTGAAAAGCCAGATATTTGTAATGCCATTGGAGCCCACCACGATGAAATCGAAATGACTACCCTACTCTCTCCTATCGTTCAGGTATGTGATGCCATCTCTGGCGCACGTCCAGGCGCTAGACGAGAAGTGGTTGAAAGCTACATCCAGCGTTTGAAGGACCTTGAGAACATCGCTCTTGAGTATCCTGGTGTTACTAAATCATATGCCATCCAGGCGGGAAGAGAACTTCGTGTATTGGTGGAAAGTGATGACGTTACAGATGAGGCTGCTGATCAACTGAGTTTCGATATCAGCCAGAAAATTCAAAATGAAATGACTTATCCGGGTCAAATTAAGATCACTGTAATTCGTGAAAAACGAGCGGTGAATTTCGCCAGATAATCTACCCAACATATTGATTAAGAGCCTGTTCCTTGGAATAAGGCTCTTTTTTTGTGCTGTCGCACGAGGAAGGATGCATCCCCGTCTTACTGCCTCAGCTCAACCGCGTTTGTACATGATGAAATCACTAGCAACCACCCTCACGCCCAAGCTGCTCAAAATCGTAGCAATTTGAGCCCGGTGATGGGTGGAATGATTGATTACATGAAAAAGAATATCCTGCACTGAGTTTACATATTCCTTCCCCAGTGAATTGCTATACTTAGTCAAATCATCTAGTTGACAACCCTCAATGATATCTAAACTGTTCATCTGATTCTGTTCATGAAGTCCTAACCAATTGGTCTCAGGCTGTAAGTCCCATCCACCCGTTTCAACCGCTTCCACTGCAATTCTACTGTTCCAGATACTATGGGCATTGAGCACATGGCTGAATAACTTCACAATCTGTGCATCGAGCTCGCCGTCAACCCCCATGCAAGTGGAAATCATGGTCACATTACATTTGTTGTTGTAGCGATATAAGTCAAGGAGGTGCGCTTTCATATCAAACTGTCTGAGGAAGAATATGTCTAAAGATTCACTTAAGCTAGACAAAAAACCAATAATCTTTCATCGGCATTTTACCCCATTCCACTAGTTGTTTTTTGATTTCATTTTGCCCTTCGGGCGAGGAAACAACTATCAGAATTTGAGGGTCATTAAAGGAAGGTAATACTTCAAAGTGTTCCATTTGAATGCCGTAAATGTCCCTGCCTATTTTGTTTGCATTGTCACAAACCCAGTGGATTTGAGTTTCTTTTTTGAGAATTAACTTGGCCATGTCTTTGCCATTTCTTCCAGCTCCCCACAAAACTAAAGGTCTTGAGGAATCGCGATCAAGTTCATAGAAAAACCTGATTTTCAAATCGAAATATCGATTGTCCTTATACTCCTCCCAGGTCCTGCTGATCCTGTTGGACCTGTCTCTCCAAAAATGCAGGATTCTGTCCAGTCCGATGATTTTGAATTTCTCCCTATAGAATCGAAAACATAAATCGTAATCTTCTGGATACACGACAGGATCAAAAGCTCCAACCTTATCTAAATCTGATTTTTGGATTAACCAGCAATGCGAAGGAATCACGCATTCCTTGTAAATCTCTTCGTAGTGCTTGTTCCCTCGGGCAATGGTATTCAGCCATTTCTCATATTTCCTGAAGCCCTCTCCTACTTCCCCCTCATCCACAAAATGTTCTGTCCCTCCGGCTACCACATGTCTCTCTCCATGTTTCAGCCATTCGTCCACCATCCATTCCAACTTCTGAGCTGGCATTTTGTCGTCAGAATCCATCCGATTGATCAAGACACCTTTTGCATGCACATAGGCTTCTTGCAAGGCAGGTATCAACCGATGTCCTTTGCTGTGAACTACTTTGATCCGAGGGTCTTTAAGAGCGTATTCTTCCAGAATTTCCGGACTGCGATCCTCTGAGTGATCATTAGCGGCAATCAATTCCCAGTTCGTATAAGTCTGCGCCAAAATAGAATCCAAACAGTCATTTAGATATGGGGCGGTATCTTTAACGGCCATAATTATGGTAACTAAAGGCTGTGAAAGAAGTGACGGTTTGAGTTCGCTCATGTGTGCGAAGATCAAAAAACTAAGCCCTAACTCCGCATACTAGAAGAATTAGAACCAATAAAATTAATCACAGGGCCATTGTTTGAAACCATGGCAATCTTGGCTTCGGAATTCGTCTTGGTGCAGTACCTTGTAACCCGAAGTCCCAACCATTGAGCGTAAAGCAAAAATTCATATCAGGTTTCAGCTGGCAAGCGTTGAATGTGATGACGCAGGTGATTCTCCAACTGGTGTTCATCAGTCTATTGGCTCGTCTAATTACTGAAGAGGCTTTTGGCGTGATGGCCATTGCCCTAGTGGTGGTCGGGTTCATTGAAATTTTTTCTCAAATCGGAATTGGTCCCGCGCTCATTCAAAGAAAAGACCTCACTCTGCAACACATTAATGGGGCATTTTTCATTTCGGTATTCCTGGGATTTTTTTTCACCCTTTTGCTGTATTTGATAGCCCCCTGGGTGGCTAATTTTTATAATCACCAACCACTAACTTTGGTCTTGCGTGTCATTGGCCTCAGTTTCTTCATCTCCGCATTGGCCATTGTGCCAAAATCTCTCATTATCAAAGAGATGGCTTTCAAAAAGCTGTTCATTTCCGCTCTTATCGCCATGAGCATTGGAAACATCGGTATTGGACTTGCGCTGGCCTTTAATGGTTATGATTTATGGGCGTATGTCATTGCCTTGCTAAGTCAAAATGTACTTATGACCATTGCCTATTGGTACTTCCATCCCATCAAAGTGAGATGGGATTGGAACTGGTCGGCAACCGCAGATATGATGCGCTATGGTGGAGGTAGTACTCTTTTCAACATGTTTAACTATGCTGCCACAAAAATTGACACTCTCATTGTAGGGAAATTTGGGGGAATGCATAATGACCTAATGACAGAAAACAACTGGAAGAACACAGGGATTTATGACCGAGGAGTTTACCTCATGGGGCTTCCTATAACTGTTTTGGGTAAACTTTCAGATAGCGTCATGTTTTCGGGGTTATCGTTACTACAGGATGATCAACCGAAACTGCAAAGGGCATTCTACTCGGCCTTCTATCATATTGCTTTACTGGTTGTACCGGGTAGCGTATTCATGATTTTCTATGCCGAGGAGATTACAGTACTTTTCCTAGGGCCCAAGTATGCTGATGCCGTGCCTGTGGTGGAAATTTTATTTATCTCCGTGGCTTTTAGATCACTAATTAAAGTAGGAGATTCAGTAGTAAGAGCGTTGGATGCGGTTTACCTTGGCAGCGCAATCAAAGCTCTATTTTTTAACAAAAATATCTTATTCAAACTCTTTTCAGCTC
>CAZKMC010000196.1:0-5592 GCA_964553485.1 uncultured Comamonadaceae bacterium | reverse complement strand
GATCAATCCGATATACGATTATCTTAATTTTGAACATTATACTTTTTTTAAGCACAAAAGTCAAAAAAACGATTTTAGCATTTTCGACTGAAAATTTTTTCTCGAATCAACTCCGGAAATTTATAAAAACAATTCTTTATAGAATTCCATGTGGTGTAAAGACTCTCCGGAAGTGGCCTGTTTTCAGGCATTTCAGTCAAAGGCTTCACTTCTTTTAATGAAGTCAGAAGGTCATTCGGCAAGGTCTGATAGAGTTTGGTGCCCTGAGATTTCCAATCGATCATTTCATCTGAGACTTGCTTGATAATCTTAGCTGGATTTCCAACCACAAGGCTCCTTCTGGGCACTTTCATTCCCGCAGGCACAAAAGCAAGGGCCCCAACAATGCATTCATCTCCCAATTCAACTTCATCCATCAGTACAGCGTTCATACCCACCATGCAATTGCGTCCCACATGCGCTCCATGCACAATAGCGCCATGTCCTATGTGGGCATTTTCTTCCAATCTAACCGTAACACCTGGGAACATATGGATGGTACAATTCTCCTGCACATTGCACCCGTCAGCTATCTCAATTCCTCCCCAATCTCCTCGTAAAGCCGCACCAGGGCCTATATATACATCTTTTCCAATAATGACATTTCCTGTCACCACAGCCTGTGGATGCACAAATGCACTTGGGTGAACCACTGGAATAAAACCTTTGAATTCGTAGATCATCTTTTCTTTTTGCTGCGCGAGGAGAGTTTCATTTCGATATTGAAAGAACTTCTCTCAAATGCAATATTCTAAACCCTTTCAATGACTGAGGCATAGCCCTGACCAACTCCCACACACATGGTAACCAACGCATATCGTTTTCCTGTGTTATGAAGCTCGAGAGCAGCTGAATATAATAAGCGAGCTCCTGTCATTCCAAGAGGATGTCCCAATGCAATAGCACCGCCATTTGGATTCAACCTTGGATCATTGTCTTTTAGTCCCCAAGCACGCACACAAGCTAAAGCCTGAGCAGCAAACGCCTCGTTTAATTCTATGACGTCCATGTCTGCCATGGTAAGTCCAGCTCTTTTAAGTGCTTTCAAACTTGCCTCCACAGGACCAATCCCCATGATACGAGGCTCAACACCAGCAACAGCTGAACTAATGATTCTTGCCTTTGGCACTAAGTTATAAGCATCAACAGCTTTCTTAGAAGCCAACAAAACCGCTACAGCTCCGTCATTCAACCCGCTGCTATTTCCAGCGGTTACGCTTCCCTCCTTTCGAAAAGCTGGTCGCAACTTCCCAAGTACTTCAATCGTGGTCGTGTCTCTGATAAATTCGTCGTGTTCGAACACCAATGGGTCTTGCTTTCTTCTGGGAATTGAAACGGGAACTATTTCTTGAGCTAGTCTACCGTTATTTCGCGCTTCAGTAGCCTTCATTTGCGACCAGTAAGAAAATGCATCTTGATCTTCTCGGCTGATCTTGTGAAGGTCTACCAGATTCTCAGCTGTTTGTCCCATCCCTTCAATTCCATACAACTCTTCCATTTTTGGATTCACAAAACGCCATCCAAAACTAGAGTCAAACATTTGGGAATCACGTCCAAAAGGTTGCGAAGCTTTCGAAATCACCCATGGTCCCCGGGTCATGTGTTCCACTCCACCGGCTACAAATAAGTCACCTTCATTCAGCTTGATTGCTCGAGAAGCATGAATAGCTGCTGCCATTCCAGAACTGCAAAGCCTGTTGACGGTTTCTCCTGGCACAGATGTCGGGTAACCCGCCAATAAAGAAGCCATGCGCGCCACATTTCGATTGTCTTCTCCTGCTTGATTAGCGCATCCCATATAAACGTCTTCAATCATTTTGGGAGGAACATTTGGATTTCTTTCCAAGAGTGCTTTCAGGGCGTGTGCCGCCAAATCATCTGCGCGTATTGGAGAAAGTGTTCCACCAAAGTTTCCAATTGGTGTTCGAATTCCGTCAATTATGTAAGCTTCCATAGTTCTGTTTATGGAGCAAAGATAAAGAAGCCGAAAGAAGACTGGTTCTTTGAAAAAATACTTCAGTAAGGATTGTAACTTGGCGGCATGAAAGTAGCGCTGCTTTCCACATTTTATCCATACCGCGGAGGAATTGCCCAATTCAATGCGGCGATTTACCGCGAGCTCGAGAATTCGGGACATGAAGTGCGTGCATATAACTTTAGCCGTCAATATCCGTCTTTACTTTTCCCTGGTAAAACCCAGTATGTAGCGGAAGATGACCTCGCAGATGAGATCCCAGCTGAAAGGGTGTTGGATTCGATGAATCCGTTCTCCTGGATAAAAACGGCGAGGAAAATCAACGAATTCAACCCAGATGTAGTGATAATTCCTTTTTGGACTCCTTTTCTGGGGCCAGCATTAGGTGGAGTTGTGAAACGACTTGTAGCTCCTAGAAAAATTGGTTTGTTTCATAATGCCGTGCCTCATGAGGCTAAATTTTCGGATAAGCTTTTGACAAAAATGCTTTTGTCACGAGTTGACGAAGTCTTAGTTCTGAGTGAATCTGTGAAAGACGAAACGCTGGCCCTTAGGCCAGATATTTCTGTGCAAGTGCACCCTCATCCCCTTTATACTCACTTCGAAGGTGCCACCGATGTGAAGCTTGCCCGGAAGAAACTAGAACTGGAAGAGAACCTACCGGTAATCCTCTTCTTTGGTCTAATTCGGCCTTACAAAGGCCTGGAGACACTTCTGAAAGCATTTGATTTAATGAAAATACCGGCTCAACTTCTAGTTGCAGGAGAGGCATATGAGTCCGTTCAGCTTTATGAGGGCCTAGCCTCGAAATCCAAAAATTCCGAGTACATACATTTTCATTTTCAGTACATCAGCGACCAGGATATACCAGATTATTTTGGGGCCGCAGATCTCGTAGCTCTGCCCTATTTGAATGCCTCGCAGAGCGGAGTAACCGCTATTGCGCTCCATTATGAACTACCTATTGTGGCCTCTAATGTGGGAGGGTTATCTGAGTATATCCTTGAAAACGAAACTGGTTTTTTGGTTTCCTCCGGCAATAGCCAAGAATTGGCAGATGCACTTGACAAGTGCATTACCAACTTGAATAACCTTCCCAAGCTCCCAGCCCTAAACAAGTTAAAATCCAAATTAAGCTGGGGCAGTCTTGTTGAAGCATTTTTAGCGACTTAGTTTGGTATAAAAGAGCCAAAGCAATATCTTTTCAAATTGATTTAGCATCAACTATGAAAAAAGCCCTGGCACTTCTCTTTTTTATTTCCGCCTCCATTCTGGCTTTTTCTCAAAATGATTTTTCAGATTACCAAGGCCTCAGGAACTCTGGCACTTTGAATGAAGATTTTTTGATGTCGTCTATGGACAAGTTTTTGTCGCAGAAAGACACCATCAACAAAGCCGAAATGACGCGTGGCGACCAAAGAGTAACAGAGGGCTTTCTTCTCGGCAGCAATTATGAATTGGACCGCTATTTTTTCAATGGCCGCATTCTTATAAATGATGAAGTTGGTAATTATGTCAATCAAGTACTTGACGAACTGTTAAAGGATGAGCCCGAATTACGCAGTGAGTTGCGCGTCTATATTAGTCGCGATCCAAATGTCAACGCACTTGCCAATGACCGAGGAGTCATCCTTGTAAACCTTGGCCTTTTTAACAAAATCCGGACAGAAGCAGAATTGGCATTCATTCTTGCTCATGAAGTCACTCATTACAAGAAAAAGCACAACCTCAGTAGCACCCTCAATACCTATAAAGTTACTGCCACCAATGGCTCACAGGCAGTAAGAACATTAGATGGCCTATTGCTTCGAAAGCACAGCTACAATAGAAAGTTGGAGTTTGTGGCCGATTCTTACGGAGCGCAGTTAATTCTCGATTCAGACTATTCAAGGAAAGCTATCCTAGAGTCTTTTGATGTGCTCAAATATTCCAACCGCCCATATAAGAATGAAGCCATGGAGGCCAGTTGGTTTGAGGATGATTATCTGGATCTCGATACATTATTAAGAGTATACACCAGAGACCTCTTCATCCCCGATACTGCCTCAATTGATTCTAACGGGAATCCCACAAAATGGGAGCCCGTCTTAAGTTTGAGCGATTCCGACGATGAAGACGAAAGTGACGAATTCTCAAACCACCCAGCCATTCCTAAAAGGATCGAAGCTCTTAAAGAGTTTTTATTGGAGGAGAATACCAAATCGGGTTCTGACTTTCTCGTTAGCGAAGAACAATTCATCCGATGTCAGCAAATCTCCAGATTGGAATTATGTCGATTATTCAACCTTCGAGGAGAATACTTACTCTCAATGTACCATGGAATGGTAGCATTGGGTGATTTTCCAGACAACCTCTACCTCTATCAATCCATCTCAGATGCCTTTGTTCATTTCGCTATTGAAATGAATGATCAGGATGATGAGTCGAAACGAGAAGGATTGTACACCACCACTTACAATTTTTACGATCAATTGGATGATTTCATGGATCATCGTAGCCGACTAGAAATATCGCTGTTGGCATTGGCGAATGTCCGCAAAGGTTTGAATGCACATCCCGAAGACGCATCCTTGTTGCAAATGGAGAAATCCATGGTTTACGAATTGATGATTCATCACGGACTAAAAATAAAGGACAACACTGTGCTCCTCACGAAACCTGACAAGTGGAAGAAGGATTTATTTCAACCGTACATTGACTCTGTGCTCACAAAAGAACATTATATAGAATTGATTGCATCCTTGCAGGACAATGTAAAGGATCATAGGGAAAATGAGAATTTGGACGAAAGAGCAAGGGCTAAAAAAGACTCAAAAATAGCCAGCGCTCTTAAGAAGGGCATTCACATGGGCATCAACAAGGCAATTGTAGTCAACCCCTTTTATGCGCGCACAGACTATCGGAAAAGCAGGTCAATGGACTATGAAGGCACCGAAGCCCGAGAAGAGATTGTTCTAGAGACGTATGAGCAGGCTGAAATAGATCATGGTATTGACTTGACAATTCTGGATGTTCTTCGAATGGGAGAAAATGATTCTGAGAAGTTGAATGATATGATGGTATTGCAAGATTGGATTGGGAATGCAGACATTTTTTCTGACAACCTGTATGCAAGTGCTAATTATGCCGAAATGAAAAAGGTCATGGCTAAATACAACAGCCGGTATGTTGTATTGTCTGGGTTTGCCCATAATACATTAGGCAAGAGTTGGAACATCCTAAGTATTTACTATGCAGCAATTCCTCCTCCGGGAAATATTATGGCCTTATATGGTAGCGCCAAACCGCACAAAGAATCAATGTTTGTCTATGCGGTAATTGATACTGAAGAAGGTGATGTTGCGTGGTCTGAATCAAGATTGATGCCCGGGCAGGGTGATCGTGTAGACTTGATCAAACATAGTATTTATGAATTTGTAAGACAATTAGCTAATTAATATGTCCTCACTAAAAAACTACTTGGTCATTCTAGCAATTGGGTTTGCTCAATGTGCAATTTCCCAAGGCTACATGGGAATGACTAATAGAATTACACTAACTGGAGGCACTACTTCGAATTTGGGCATGCTTATTATCTT
>CAZKMC010000195.1:1298-5620 GCA_964553485.1 uncultured Comamonadaceae bacterium | reverse complement strand
GTCAAATCAGAATGGTAGAAATATGGATCGAAAACGGCGCGCCCAATGATTAGAGTGGCTGTATTTATTTGTAGTATGTTCTTCTTGAGTTCTTGCTACTATGACGTGGAAGAAGAATTGTATCCTGGAAGTAATTGCCAAACAATTGAACTTCCCACATACACCAATAGCATTAAAGCAGTTATAGATGCAAATTGTGCTACATCTGGTTGCCATGTAGATGGCGGAACCGGGCCAGCAAACTTTACAAGCTATCAAGGTTTTGTCGATTATTTACCTGGTGGTTTTGAAGCACGCGTAATTGATGCTCGAGACATGCCTCCTTCAATTCCTTTAACCCCCTGCGATTACCAACTCTTCCAAATATGGATCACTAACGGAGCCCCCGAATGAAAAAAGCTTTAGGCATTATCTTATTGGGAGCTCTTGCACCCTTCCTCGGCGTAAGCCAAGAACAACCTGTTCAAACGTTCAAAGACACGCGAATTGTAAACGGTCACTCTGTTGAAACGAGCTTTCAAGGCGAAATGAAGTTCATTATTTCACACCGTTTCGGTATGATCAACGGCGGTGCTTATGAACTTTTTGGCCTTGATCAAAGCACCATACGACTGGGACTTGATTATGGTCTCACAGACAAACTGACCGTAGGAATTGGTAGGAGTAGTTTTGAAAAAACGGTAGATGGTTTTGTCAAATACAGAGCCCTCACTCAACAGATTTCTGGCGGTTCACCAGTTTCAGTTACCGGTCTGGCTACTATAGCGGTGAAAGGAATTCGATTTGAAGACCCGGAAATTGAGAATTTCTTTACCTCCCGTCTTTATTACGCTTATCAAATTCTAATCGCTAGGCAATTCCATGATCGGTTTTCTCTGCAAGCAATGCCTAGTTTGGTTCACCGAAATTTGGTTCCCACGGTAGACGATGCACATGATGTATATGCTCTTGGTTCTGCTTTTCGTTTTCAACTGACTAAACAAGTAGCTATTCAAGCTGAATACTATTGGCTACCTCCGGGACAAGTAAGCGGAGATTATCACTCGCCAGTGAGTGTTGGTTTTGACGTGGAAACGAAGGGGCACGTTTTCCAATTCCACTTGAGCAATTCCACGGGAATGATCGAGAAATTCTACATCACGGAAACCCGCGGATTGTGGCAGGAAGGGGACATTCATTTCGGTTTCAACATTACAAGGGACTTTAGAATCAGAGGGAGAAAATGAGAAAAACTACCACTTATGTTCTTGGAATAATTGGCTTCTTATTACTTGGCGGATTTGTAACAGGAAACCAAGAAGATGAGCCAGTTACAGTCTGGGAAACGCTCATCCGTTTGGGACATGAGCCACCAAAGTATTACGTGGAAAATTTAGACCCTGTATTGGTTAAAAAGGGATATGAGTTGGTTTACAATGGACGAACAAAAAGTCCTACGGGAGGAATGTCAAATTACATTAGTCCCTATTTTGTTTGCACTGACTGCCACAATCAAGTTCAAGAAGAACCCGTTCTTACAAACTTCGACCCTCAAGCCAGACTAGAATATGCAGTTGCTAAAGACATCCCTTTTTTGCAATCCACCACTTTTTGGGGGATTACCAATAGAGAAAGCTGGTACAACGGTGACTATTACTTGAAGTATGACACTTTAGTGGATAAAGCAAGAAATGATGTTTATGAAGCTACTCAGCTTTGTTCCAAAGAATGTTCTTCTGGCAGATACATTGAGCAATGGGAATGGGAAGCGATCAATGAGTATTACTGGAGTCTTCAAATCAAGTTGGCTGATTTGAATTTGACGGCGAAAGAAATGCAGCGTGTTATGCAAGGGATGAAAGACCCGAAAATGGACAAGGCGCTCTTGATTGATATGCTCAAACGCAAATATGCACAGGCTTCTCCTGCAGACTTTGTTGATGTGCCTGAAAACAAAGAAAAGGGCTATGATACAGCTCCAGGAGACCCTGCAAATGGGGAACTGATTTGGGACAAAAGCTGTAAAACTTGTCACCGTTATGGAGGCCCTTCCCAATTGGTACTGGACGATGCAAGGGTTACTTTCAAGAAATTCAAAAAGGAAATGACCAAGGACTCAAAATTCTCCTTGTATGAGATTATACGACATGGTACTTATGCAGAAGCCGGGCATCAACAATATATGCCGCTCTACACTGCAGACCGTATGTCCAATCAGCAAGTTGAAGATTTAAGGGCATATATTGAACTAAAGGCGAAAAGGAGATAGTTGACTCTAAGCAAAATCGTCCTCACGATAAAGCTTTCCATTGATTTTCAGGTTCAAATCTAGAAAGTCATCCAGCTGATAGATCCCATTCGAGTAGTAAAAGCGGATTTTTAGAGGAAACTGACTTAATTCTTTCAAATGCTCTTTGCGCACGTCTAAATAGAAATTTGCCAGCGTATTTACCTCTTTAGGAAAAAGTGGCGTGGTTGCAGGTATGTTAAGGAGCGCGTAATCTGGTTGGTACTTTCGGAAATACTTCTCAAGCTCCTGCCCTTCTTTGCTTCCATCGTACACCATCCTCGGAATGCGGACAATGGTTTTGTAGGTGTTTTCAATCGTCTTACTGACGTTTTGGACCTCCAGTATCACTTGAAGCCGAATGGTATCGATCAAGTCGCCGCGTTTTGACTTGATACTGGGACTTAGCTCAATTGGCAGCAATTTCAATTGGGTCTCTGAAGTACGGTTGAACGCATCACGAACCTCAAATTCATCCATCACCACGGATTCAAAATTATATCGCTTGTAATAACGTCCGTCAGACGCCATATGGGGAGCGTCATAACTACGGGGAATCTTTACCACATAGATTGACTGCTGAATTTTATTTCCAATTCGAATCACATCAATGGTCAAATCCGGAATCCTGCGCTTGATCTTGCTGTTGATGACTTGTTCCAGCCATTCCTTGCTAAACACCGTTCCATCTACATAAGCGTATTGTGAAGCTCTATGGTTAAACTCAGAGAGACCATAAATAATGATTCCACCGTCAGAATTAGCCATGCTGGAAACATCCTTGGAAATCTCCTTCTTCTTACCATCTGTGCGGTCTAACGCATCGCCAGCCTTGAACTCCATATGCACCCCCTCCTCTGCACCAGACCGAATCAAATAGTCGGTATGTGCCTTCGTATACCTCTGGACTTTCAAGGGATAATCTATCCGTATCTTCTCCTGCATAGCTCCAATTTACAGCCATTCCGCCTCATTTACTTAATGGTTAACTCACTAATCTTAAAATGTTTGTTTTGGCCTCTCGGCCGAGGAGGGGTCCATTTGTCAAACCAAGTTCCATTCTAATTTCGCAACTTTCAGCCATGAAATCCATTTACATACTCGTCTTATTGATTTGCACCGTGCTCTCTACGTCTGGGGCGACATCTCAACAACTGAGTATGCTGGTGTATGACTTTGAATCAGAAAAAGCGGCAGTTTTGACATTTGAAGCACCAGAAAATTATTCAATTTGTGCCCTATTATTTTCAAGCTCAGCATTGAAATGCGAGTGTTTAACAGAGCTAGTTAAAGTTCACGCTAGCCCCCAAGATCAAATTGACGAGTGGATGATCCAAGCCGACCTCTTTCCCCACCCAAGGGTATTTCAATCCGCTAACACACCTCTCAATACATTTCATATGATAGGTCCTGGCATGGCGATATTCGGAATAGGGTTATCAAAGAGAGAGATCCTAAAGGAATGTGCAGCCATTTATACCAATACTTCTGGTTTTCTAGAACAAAGACTGCTTGAAACCAGCGAGAAAATCTTGGAATTAATCCCTCAATTTCAATCCGGAAATCTACATGTGATGCTAATTGAAAATGCACCGTCCTCAGATGTCAAGATTGATGCGGAGATCAACCAAAGAGCTTCGGAATCTACAATGGTAGAGGAGTTGAGGAATTTACTTGCTCCCGGCATTTCAAATTCCATTTGTGAATTGGCTAACGACACCAAAGTCAATCTTCTGGAAAACAAAAGAACTATCGTCTTAATTGTACCTGAATCGCTTTTGAGTTTTGCGCTACAGATAAAAGTGATGGGAGAAAATCAAATCACATTCAAGCATCAGGCTTTGAACAGAGCTGAAACCAGAGTCATTTTGCGTCAAGAACAATGGAAGATGAAAAAGGAAATTCAGATTATCCAAGCTTCTGGCAAGGTCATTTGGCAAAAATCATGGACTCAACTTTCCACTGAATAATCCAAACATAAGAGCGTATACTTATGCTGCTAAATTTGGTATGTCAAGGGAATTAATATTTCCCCACGCTTACCGAAATCCACAAC
>CAZKMC010000195.1:0-1288 GCA_964553485.1 uncultured Comamonadaceae bacterium | reverse complement strand
TGCAGTCCTTAAAGCAGTGGGAAGCCCTTGGTGATGAGGCCATGGAAAACAACGATCCAGCCTCCGCATGTGTGGCTTTTTATGAAGCTTTTTCTCTTGACAGCACCATTTTTGACCTAACGGTCAAGTATGCTGAAACCCTTTTTCTCACAAAGGATTACAAGCTAGCGGAATATTATTATGGTAAGGCGTATGAAAAGGATCGGGGAAGACTATATGCAGAAGGTCAGTTTCATCTGGCAGCTATGCAGAAGTACAACGGAAACTATCCCCAAGCTCTTCGCAATTACAAGAAATACAGTACAAAAGTAAAATCAGATAAGACCGGCTATGCGTATCAAAAGTGTATCAAAGAAATAGAGAGTTGCACGTGGGCAATCAATGCAAGAAGAAATGCCACGGGTATTGAAATCCATAATCTCGGTGATGGGGTTAACACTACAGAAAGTGAATTTGCTCCGTTTCCTTTCTCGGACAGTTTGCTCTTTTACACGTCCTATGATCATCCAAATTCAAGTAACGGGTTTAAAATATTCAGAGCATCAATAGAAGATTCGTTGTTCTACAAAGACAAAGGCTTTCTCAGTGCTTTAAATGAAGATGGGTCCAGCAATGGGAATTTGTCCTTTTCATCAGATAAGTCTCGTGCCTACTTTACGCGCTGCAATGAAAGTGGATGTAAAATTTACGAATGTGACATTGTCAATGGAACATTGTCCCCTCCTTTGCCTCTGCCCACTCTAAGCTGCGACGAATGTCACAACACCATGCCCACAACGGGAGTCTATAAGGGTGTTGAATACTTGTATTACGCTTCAGACAGACCAGGTACACGTGGTCAACTCGATATCTGGTGGAGCGAGCGCAATCCGGACGGTAGTTATGGCCCCCCGGTGAATGCCGGAGACAATGTGAATTCCCCTGGGAATGAACTTAGTCCCTTCTATCTGTATGACAGGCTTTATTTCAGTTCTGATTGGCACATTGGTTTTGGTGGACTAGACATCTGTTACTCCAAAGGATACCCGCGGTCATTCGACATTCCGGAAAACATGGGCTACCCGCTCAACTCTTCCTTGAATGACCTTTACTTTGTTTATGACGGCGAGGCAAAACAAGGATTCTTTGCTTCAAACCGTCCTGGAAGCCAAAGCGGACCGGAGAATACCTGTTGCAATGATATTTACCGTATTGCTTATAGCGATTCGATGGAGACGGTTGAACCGGACCCTGTATATTCCTCGCTCGAAGAGCTAAACTCCTACCTTCCAGTGACCCTGTACTTTCA
>CAZKMC010000194.1:1510-5692 GCA_964553485.1 uncultured Comamonadaceae bacterium | reverse complement strand
ATGTCATAGGATGCTCCAAATCGCCATTGGTCGTAATCCATACCAGCTACAATGAAACCTGCGTCTCGGGTGCGGAAGAAGACCCCGCCATATACGGTACGGAACAATCCCCGTTGTTCAAGCAATACGTGTCGCACAGAGGAACCCAAAATGAACTCTTTGAACTTCCCTTGCACACTCAAAAGTGCGCCAGGCATCAAATCCCAATCTGATTTGAGTTCTATAATGCCATTGATCTGCATGTTGATTCTCGGATCCAACTTGATACTTTGATTATTGAAGAAGCTCTCATTGGGTGCATTCCATTGATAGAAGCTTAGCCCCGCAGTCATTTCATTCCTTCCGGGACCGTTGTGAAAATAGGCCATTCCCAAGTTCAGGTTGAAGTTGGTGAACGCCATGGTCGAATAATTCTCGTTGGCATTGATGTTCGGGTCAAAGACATAACCGTTCCACTGGTTGCCGTAGCGCAGGTCTTCGTTGTCGAATTTTCTTTGGGTAAAACCGGCTTGTACCCCCACCGTAAAATTGCTTGCGGAATCCATCCCCAGTGGCAATTTATACGCTCCGGCCAAATTAACTTGGAGGGTGTTCAAACGAGAATCTCCGGCTTTGTCTTGTAAGATGCTGAGTCCTGCACCAAAGTCAGGAGTGAAATCCAAAAAGCCCTTTCCATCTAATGAAAAAGCAATAGAAGAGTAAGGCTGGGTAATAGAACGCCATTGGGTTCTTTGGATTCCTGTGAATCTGTAGTCTCCGTCGAATTGTCCCGCTAATGCAGGATTGTAATGCAGAGGAGCACCTTCAAACTGTGAAAAGTGTACATCCTGCGCTTGTGCAATCACACCAACAAATAGGAAAGCTATGACAAGAAGGGCCCTCATCGGAATACGGTGATATTTCCTTTTTCAAAATAGGTTTGTCCGCCTTCGCACACTGCTTCTAAGTGATAGACAAAGACCGCTGGGTCCACTGGTTTCCCATTGTATGTGCCGTCCCATCCTTGATTCTGAGAAGTGGTTTCAAAGACTTTCTCGCCCCAACGGTCGTAGATACTGAACTTCAGATCTGTGATGAAATTCCCATACACGAGAAGCAATTCATTTTGGGTATCCGCATTTGGGGTAAAAGCGTTTGGGACATAGATGGCCGGTGGACCACAAATGAAATCATAGACCCGCACCAAGACACTGTCATAATGGATGCATTCTCCATCAAACACAGTAAGCAGGTACCAAGTATCTTCTTCTGGAGAAGCAATTGGGTTTGCTATGTTGGGGTTGTTCAATGAGCTTGTTGGGAACCATTGGTAATCGTAGTCTGGCGGCAGCGCTTGGAGTTGAGAGGTTTCATCTGAGGTGATGACCTCAGGGTTGGCCGTAGCCTGTACCTGATCACTGCTCAAACCAGAAATAGAAATGATTGCTGAGTCTTCTGCAGTGCATCCATCTGCATTGGTAGATTCAACCGTAATCACTGTGGTGCCCGGAACAGCAACTGTGACGTTTGGTGTGTTTTGTCCGGAAATAATGTACTCTTCTGGTATCCAGAAATAATTCAAATCATCGGATGGATTGATTACGTTCACATTCAGGGTGTCTCCTGCGCAGGCAATCAAATCTCCACCAATGGCAGTTTGTGCGCCAATAAAGTCCACATTCACTTCTTCAGTGCGTACACAATCACCAGAAGTTAACTGGATGTAGAAGGTAGTGGCTTCTGTTACAATTACTTCAATTCCTGGATCATTAGGACCATCGTTGAGCATGTCAGAAAAATCTGCAAAAGAGCTCCAGAGATATTCTGCATCAAGTATTGAACTGCTGGCTTCAAGGAATAGAATCTCAGACTCGTCGCAAAGTGTCGTGTCTTCTGGTACATATAAGTCCAGCACGGTTACCTCTACATTTTGATACAAGGTGTCAATGCAAGCGCCATTATCTATGAGTAGGACATAACTCTCGTCTTCGGTGGTGTAGGTAATTGGTTCTGGAAGTTCTCCGTTGCTTAGGTTGGCATCCGGCAACCAATTGTATGTGTAGCTTGGATCGTATTCTACGGGACCTAGCTGCCCGGATTCACCTTCACACAATACTAGGTCACCCAGAGTTCCACTTGAAGGTACCTGAATATCAATGGTGCGATAAAGGGTGTCAGTCATGTTGCAAGTATTCGGATGACTTGCTACTAGCATGATGGTGTATTCTCCTGGTTCTATGTAGGTGTGCGTGGGGTTGAATTGTGTGGAAGTTTCGTCATCCCCGAAATCCCAGATGAAATTCAAGGAAACAGTACTAAGGTTGTTGAAAGTGATGGGAGTGTTGACACAACCGAGTGGCGGGACAAAAAAGTCAGCAACGGTAATGGGTAATTGGAAGTCAAATTTGAAAACCCCGTTGTTACAATTTGAGCTGTTGTTGGTTGGAGAAACGGCATTGGCGGGGAATATTGGGAAGTCGTCGTTGCTTCCGCAACCTGCACAAACGCTTTGATAGATCTGCCCCTTGCGGTTGAATCTACTTGTGCCGCCATCCACGTGTTCATTGCTTGTGCCTCCCCCGAAAAAAGAAGCATAGACCAAATCGCTTGCGTCATCTTCAAGGACTATCAGATAGAAGTCGCTGCCATTGGTAGTGGATTGATAGGCATCGTCAGTGACTTCCATGCCCCAGACAAGATCAGTATTTGGGTTTGAACTGGTGTTCGTTGTCCCTCCCCAGCCGCTTAGATAGATCTTGCCACACACATCTACCAGAAATGCAGTAGGAGAAAGGTTGGGTTCTCCAGAGCCCGTTCCAAATACCGTTGACCAATCAAGGGTTGACATGTCTGCATCAAACTTGCTCACTAGCATCCCACTATTTGGAGTGGCATAGAGCGCGTTTTGAATCATGGTGTTATCAGCAGCCATTGTCTGGCCATAGACATGGATGCGGTCTTGATCGTCTAATTCTACAAAGTATGTTTGGTCGTATGCGGCCGAACCATAATAGCCTGAAATCTCGGCAACTCCTCCATCTTCTGGGAAACGTACCACAAATCCATCTGCAGATCCTCCAGCATTCGCAGACTGATAGACACCAGGTGTTGTGATTAGATTGGTGGAGGTCGTTCCCCCGCAGACTACAGCTTCATTTTGAGAAGTGATTGCAAGCGCATAACAACCATCATCTCCAGTGCCTCCGTGAAAAGAGCTCCATAGAATGGTGCTGAGGTCTGGCGAGAACTTGGTTATGCATCCGTCAAGTCCTCCTCCTATGACGGGTTGAGCTGCATTTACTACCGGGAAATCAGATGAGTAGGTGCAAGAAGCGATGTAGATATTACCCTCATTGTCTAGCTCAACTTCACCTCGAAATTCATCTGCATAATTGAATTTCAATGCGGTGGCTGTATTCACTCCGTCGTTGCCACTACCTCCAAGAAAAGTCGAGGCGATGATGTCAGTTCCGGCAGCATTGAATTTCGTCACAATGATGTCAGAGCCATTTATATAAGCCACACCCACTCCTTGCGGAGCTACGTTGCTTCCTCCTTCGTATACATTTGAATAAGCATTAGCCGTTACCGGAAATTGGGGAGAACTGGTGGTGCCCATTACAATGAGTTCTCCAGCGTTGTTGACGATCAAACTGTGCGGGAGTTCGTCATTGGGTCCTCCTAAATAAGTAGAGTAAACGCGAAACGTACCGCTCACATCGTACTTGGTAATGGCAATGTCTGTTCCCACTAAAAATCCTTGTCCGTCACCACCGGCCCAATCTGTCTGGTATGCCCCAAGTGTAACTGGATAGCCATCTCCAAAAGCAGAAGATCCTGAGTAAAGATATCCTTCATCATCAAATGTGGCGGTGTACCCGAAGTTGTCCGCAGTGGAACCACTGTAGGTAGAGAAGATCAATTCAGGATCAATAATCAACTCAAAACGAGGGTCATACCCCTTTGGTAAGTTGAATGAAATGGTCTTGTCTTCTAGCACGAATTCACAGCTCACGAGGACTTTCTCTCCAAAGATGTATTGGTAGGCAATGGGTTTTTGTTCCCAAATTTCTCCAATATCTGTCTTGAGCACCAATCGGCCATTTTCAAGTTTGATGCGGTCAATCCCCTCATAAGTCATTTGAACAGCACCAAGTTCTGCACCTGGGTTTAAATGCAGGTCGTATTTAATGGATGATTCGG
>CAZKMC010000194.1:0-1500 GCA_964553485.1 uncultured Comamonadaceae bacterium | reverse complement strand
GAAGATCTGTATTTGGGTAGAGGTTTCTACGCCAGGCTCCTGAAAAGGCGGGAACTCTGCCTGCCCATTTTGTTTGGTCAGCTCCTAAGAAATAGTTGAAATATGTAGTTTGTTCATTCTCAAAGTCAATGGGGGCATTTTCACTGCATCCTGCGAAAGACATACGATAGGCATGTCCTTTGATTTGTGGCAATATATTGTCTGTATTGCCATTTTCGTGAATGTCTTGAATTTCAGAAAGGTCGCGGAGATTGTAAGTAAACCCTCCATCTTCTAGAAAAAAGTCGCCAGACTGAATCTCAAATTTTCCCCAAACCTGGCTAGGCCATTGCCCGTTGTTTTTGATAAGCAAGTGAGCAGGTTCTGTGGCAAAAGCCGATTCAGAGTACCCAAGGCAAATCAAAATAAGAAACAAAAGGCGTCCTTTCATATTGGCAATTTACGAAAAGCATAGGGGGTGCTTCCTTAATAAGGACGCAAAAAAAGAAGGGGCAGTTGCCCCTTCTTTTCCAAATCTTTCAGATTGTTCAATCTTGTGCCCCTTTACCAACAGGTTTACAGATCGTTTAGTCCTCTTTACAATCCATACAGGTATAGTTGCCGTCTACAACTTGAAAAGTATGTCCCGCCATTTGTTTTGAATTGTAGTTCTTGAAGGTGGACCAGTTTTTCGTGATTCGTCGAATATTATCAGGTAGAATCAAATGATGTCCCTCAGGTAATCGAACCACAATCTCTGTTTCATGTCCCCTAAATTTTTGTCGGGCAGGCGACTTGAAAAACGGATCCAGAAAGAGCGTGTCTCCGGAATATGTATATCCATATTCAATGCTTTCTGCATTGTCTAGGGCTTCCTGAACGCCATTTCCCGAAGCTTCTCTGAAAACCCCCATCTTTGTTTGGTTGTTTTCGCTGACACGGAAATAGACTTCTGGAAAACCATATACAATCATGTCTCCATCCTTCTTGATGAGTTCAGGAAAGTCTGTGTTGTCCAACTTCCAATGATTGTGGAAATAGGGGTCGTTGTTCACTACTACTACGAGCGTGTCAGACAAACTGTCTTGCAACACAAGTTCTGATTTGATCTCGTCGGTTTCGCGATAATTGGTTCCTTGGTTTACACCTGCAACGATTGCTAGTGCAACTCCAATAAAGAACAATGTCACCAACGTTAACCCAAAACCTTTCACGGGAATTTTGATTCTAAGAAGCAATCTAATTCCAGCATAAATGAGTCCTATAATTGGAACAATGATCAGCAGTACCGCAGCAAAAATGGCTACAGTCAGCATGTCTCCATTCACAAAGATAAAGTCGCGGAGAAAATCAAAGGTGATTGGGGAGCCGTCTCGGACAAAACTTCCTCCAGCTACAAGTGTGACGGTCAGTAAGACGACCAACATGGTTCCAAAAAGAAGGAAGACGACACCAAAAGCCCAGCGAATGATAGTTGCTAGAATACCAGCAAATTTACCCAATCCTGAGACGAAACTATCG
>CAZKMC010000193.1:1079-5749 GCA_964553485.1 uncultured Comamonadaceae bacterium | reverse complement strand
CCCTTAGGAAGCACCCGAGTTTTTAAATCAATACGATGAACTTCGAAACCCTCCCGCTTCTCAAATTTCGGTACATCGCCAATTTTCAAAGCAACCACCGTCACCTCAAAACCAGCTGCTGTTAATGACCGAACTTCTTTAAGTACCCGACTATCATTGATGAAGTCGTTGAGAACGACACTTGCTACCCGTTTGCGCTTACTCATTTTTGTATTCCTCTTTGATATTTCGGTTTAATGCCCCCAAAGAGGCAAAAACATGAATGATGTAATACAATACTTTGACAGCGCAAAGTACTACAAGCGCTTGTATTTCATTGTAGTTCAGCAAATACGCACTGCAAACTCCTACGGCCACTAAAATGAAATGTGTGAGATCCAATGCAAAAATGAGTTTTTGTCGGCGCAGTCTGTGATTCACAAAACTTAAGGAAGCCACGGTAAAATTCGCAGCAAACCAAAATACCAAGATCCTCAAGAATTCCATTACTGGCGTCCATTCCGCCCCAAAGAGCCATGCCATCGTATTGTCAGGAAGTATCCATACAACAGCAATCATGGCCAATCCAATTAAGCCAAAACGCCCCAAAAACATGAGGTAGTGCTTTTTCAAATGACGAGCATCGTCAATTTCTGTGATTCTTTGGAAATATACTTGTGAGAATGAAGTTGCGATGACATTCAATGGAGTCATCACCACCCGTCTTGAAAGGGCCAAGAAACCAACTGCCCACAATCCATAAAACGCACTAAACAGCCCAATATGAGCCCATTGCGCCAAACGATTTAAGACACTTCCTGTAAGCGTATATCTAGGGAAATCAATGTATTCCTTACGCACCTCCCGCTCAAGGTTTTGCTTACCCTTAAACCAAGACCAAAACTTACTTTCAGATTTAACCAGATAAAACGTGGTCACTACATGACCTATTAACACCGAAATAACCAACCAAACACCACCATGTGTGAGAGATCCGAAAAATATTTTGAGTGGCTCACTGACTCCGGAAAAAATAACTTTCGAACGCGAATTCACCGTGTACTTCTTAAGTCTGTTGAACCAATAGACCATCGTGCTAGAAATGGCAAAAAGAAACAATCCAACTCCCACCAGCGGCACTACAAATGTCAAATCCTGGTTATCGAACAAATCGGCGAAGAACATGCTCGACACAAATGAAACTGCGGTAACAGCAATGGCAACCCAGAGGGCAATTTTAATGGAAATTACAGCCAATGCCTTTGCCTTTTCTTCATCTTTGGGCAAGACAATTGCAAATTCGTACTTGCCAGTTGCAACTACACCTAGTATAGCTAATGCCATTGCGAACTGTTCCAGCGTTGCAAATTCTTCCGGAGCATACAGTCTTGTAACTACAAAAGATAACAACAACGCAATCACTTGACCCAAGGCAGTGCCCGTCATCAAGGTGAAGACATTTTTATAAAAATTGGATTTAGTCTGCTTTCCCAAAGGTCAGATTAAGAGAGCGTGGGGTTGCCCTTCGCAACAGAACTTTCCTTGATGTTGCGATTTCCACTTTGATAGATGCGCTCAATGATATCTACCACTTTCAACCCCTCTAATGCATTGGTTGAAATATTGGAATTGCCATTTAAGGTGTCCACAACATTCTCGATAATGTACACATGATTGGCCGCTGAACCTTTGTAGTGTCCATAATCATTGGCCGGGTTACTAGCTGGCAATTCAGGCATTGTATAACCTTCAATTTCGCAATACTCTACCTCATTCATATATTGACCGCCAATCTTAACTGTGCCTTTCTCAGCAACAATGGTCATACTGCTTTCAAAATTCTTTTCATTCACAGCTGTGGAAAAATTAAGGCTTCCAATTCCGCCATTCACAAACTCAAAACTCACAAAACCACTATCTTCAAAAGAAGTCGATTGAGCATGCTTATAGTCTTTGAATCTTGATGTAATTTGATCTATATCCCCAAATAGCCAATACATGATATCTATGAAGTGAGAAAACTGGGTGAACAGGGTTCCCCCATCTAAATCCATTGTCCCCTTCCAATGAAGCTTGCTATAATACCTGTCATCTCTGTTCCAAAAACAATTGATTTGGACCATATAAATCTCTCCCATCTTACCACTTTCGATCATGTCCTTTATCCATAATGAAGGAGGGCTATATCTATTTTGCATCACACAAAATACCTGACGCGAAACATTAAGGGCATGGTAAATGATTTGCTCGCAATCAGCTTTTGTCAATGCCATCGGCTTTTCAACAACCACATGCATCTTATTGGTCAATGCCAAGAGTGAATGTTTAGCATGGAGCCCATTGGGAGTGCATACACACACAACATCCAAATCAGGGTGAGCCTCAAGCATTTCTTCGGCCGAAGTATAAAATGGAACTTCATATTCAACCCCACAGTCTTCTTTGGACCTTCTGTCACACATTGCTGACAATTCAGCACCGGGATGACGTTGAATCATTTCAGCATGACGTTTACCTATGTGACCTGATCCGATCACTCCAAATCTAACGATTGACATGAGCTGGGGTTGAATGAGCGGCAAAGTTAGAAATTATTAGCGCGTTATGTTAATCTTGGCGCACTGACCTATTAAATAGTAAATAACCAAAATTCAGAACAAATGACCACGGTTCTGGTTTTAGGTCATAGTAATTAAGACTCAAGCTCAAAGGTCCAACTGGCGTAAAGAATATTGCACTTCCAGATCCAATGTAGCCTTGTTTCAGATTCCAGTCATAATAGGGTTTATTCTCCGCGTCTGATTTCAAAATACCTAAAGGTTGATAGACGTATCCCTCCGCTCTAAATTCAAAGTTTTTAGTGACTTCTGCCACCAGAATGATGCCACCAGCAGCATAATTGTGCGCCCGATATTGTTCAAGAAAATACGTCTTAGCCTCAGGGATTGGCTCGAAAGCAGCGGAAGATATGACCGTTGCCTGATAATTTTGCATCAAGGGCTGGTTGCTTGCAACTCCCTCCAAATGAAAACCAAGCTTGAAAGGACCAATTCGGTCAAAATAATTGAGATAGACCAATTTGGCCGTCAACCATTGTCTCAGATTTGCTGTGGTGTCTCGGAAGGCGCTTGTTGAACCAGGAATCGTAGTTTCGTTTCCATACAAGTTCTTCAAACGAATTTTTAGAAAAGTTCCCTGACTGGCAAATTGCTTGCGATTTAAAGTGGAGCGCTCAAAAGTCAAATTCGAGAACACCCCATTTAACACTGTTCTGTCTGCCGTGTCAGTAGCGAGAAAATTCTCTTGTTGGTAGTAATCATCCGCTATTCTTGTATATGCTGATTCAATATCTATTCTGGCAGAAGACCGCACAGGAAATCGAAGTTTAATTCCGGCATAACGTTCATCTATTACTATGAATGAAGGTTGGACGTCTTCAAAAAATGTGGCAAAACTTCTGAAATAATCCCAGCGGTTAAAAATGATGTGGGGCTCAATAGAAAAAGGAAGTCGTGTGGAAAAATCAAACTTGGTGCTGAGCAACAGACTTCCATAGTATTTTCCGAAATAAGAATTCGCCTTAATTGTTCCGGATATTTTGCCGAACATATTGTATTTCAGTCCTATATAGGCCGTATTGATCGCTCTAGACGAAAAATTTCCTCCGACATCCAAAAAGACATCCTTTTCCTTTTCTACATTCAAGTGTAACTTATACTGTTGACTAATGGAACTGTAAGTAGCTATAGGATAGATATACTTGATTTTATCGTCCGCAAAAATTCTGAAATAACGATCTTTAAGTTTGGCAGAACCAATTGTATTCTGGCCCTTCCCAAGGATCTTATTGACGTAACTTTTCTGAGATTTATCTAATCCACTAATTGAAATTTCATTGAAGGATAAAGGGGGACATTTATCTCTAAATTTCTTTCTTGATAATGCCAGTTCTTCAGGATTTCGGCGATCAATTACTACTCCTTTGATTTCTTCCATCTGCTCCTTCGCGGCTCGATATCCATCTGAAATAGCCTCGCCCATCCGATCAAAATCGAAAGTCCCAACTTCGCTAATTGGCTGAACTAAAACAGTCTGCTCGCATGAGCTTTCAAAATTCGTTTTGTAGAGAATCATGTTCTTGAGCAACGACATAAGATCATCCTCCTCCGGCGGTAATTCATTTTCACTCACATTACAGCCTATTATTACATCAGGCAAGAAATCATAGTACATAATATTTGCCGGGTAATTATTGTACAATCCACCGTCAAACATGAGCTTGCCATCAATTCGAATTGGTTTCAAATAAAATGGATAAGTCATTGAAGCCCTCACTGCCATACCCAATTGGCCTTTTCTAAATACTACTTCCTTCTTTGACTCAATATCTGAAGCCGGACAGCGGAATGGAATAAATAAACTATCGAAGTCATAATTACTAGCCGCGGCTGGTGGTGAAAACACCTCCATGAAATCGTAGTCAATGACCACAGGGTCAATTAGATTGGTGGGGATACTGGAAGCAATGAAATTTCCCTTTGAAAACTTCAAAGTACCCATCGATGCTGATGGATCGTTTAATTTAAAGTAGTACATGAATTCTTCATTAAGAATTCCTTGTGACATATTTAAGTAAGCTTCTGACTGGACAATTGAATCAATTTGATTTGCAGAATACCCAGAAGCGTATA
>CAZKMC010000193.1:0-1069 GCA_964553485.1 uncultured Comamonadaceae bacterium | reverse complement strand
GTCAATTGGAATCCCTTCTTCTTCCAATGCTTTCAAGAAGCCAACGTGTGCAGCAGCAGTGGCACCACCACCAGATAGCACAACACCAACGCGCTGAGCACTTAATTTCTCACTCAATGAGAAACAGCACAAGCAAACAACAAGCAGGCTAAAGATTAAAGAACGCCGAGGCATTGGCTTTGAAGCTTTTTTTAATGTCCATTCAAAGGTCGGATTATTCGGGAAAACGTGACCTTGAATCCGAACTATTTATCAATCTGTGATAACAACACTCGAAAGTAATCCAATGCACCTATCATACGTGAACCATACCAAGAGAACATTTCCCCATCTACCAAACGCACATTTGCTTCAGGGAGCGCATATTTGATTTCCTCAATATGCTTGCTTTTGAACGGGTATGGCTCTGATGAGAGGAAAACTTCCTCGGGCTTTAGCCCAGACAAAATTTCCAAATCAAACTGTGGATACCTGTTATGAGAGATATTGGAAAACACATTTTCAAATCCAAGATTTTTCAGGACGTTAGATATGTAGGTATCAGCACCGGCGGCCATCCAAGGGTTTTTCCAAATTAAGTAGGCCACTTGTCTTGACTTGTCTAAAGAAATTATGTCAGTCCAACTTTGTTTGACTTTATTGATGATACTAGCAGCTTGTTCCTGTCTCCCAACCAACTCACCGATTCCTTTCATCATTTGAAGAGCATCCTCAACTGTTTCAATCTTGCTCATCCATACTGGCACATTTCTTTTTTCCAGCTCTTCTATCAACTTTTGGTCATTTTCTTCCTTATTTCCTATAACAAGGTCTGGTTTCAGTGCTACTATTTTTTGAATCGAGAAATCCTTGGTCCCTCCAACCCTAACAGCGCATTCCTTCAGATGTGCAGGATGTATGCAGAATTTCGTTATTCCTACCAGATTCTCCTCAAGGCCCAAATCAGCCAGATATTCAGTTTGACTGGGCACTAGTGAAACTATTCTCTTTGGAGGGAAATCAAACCTGACAGCTCGCACCATTTGATCAATCACAACCATCTAAATTTGTTTTAAGCTAGGTTCAAATG
>CAZKMC010000192.1:4255-5766 GCA_964553485.1 uncultured Comamonadaceae bacterium | reverse complement strand
CCCCACAATTCCTTTTGAATCCAACATGTCCAGTGATTTACCGCCAAACGTGCCTGAGATGAAATCCACTAGGCCTTTCAGTGATTCTGATTCTAAAATAGCGGTGTCAAGCTGCTGACCAAGAAAATAGTTGGTGAGGAAACTTCCAATGGCCACTTCCGCTCCAACATAGAGGAAAATTGCAATTGCTCCAAGAACCAAGGGCCTGTGCTTCAAGGCCTGAATAAATTCGTTTGTTTTATTCCCCTTTTGTTGATCTAAAATTGCGGGCAGTTTGATCATGAGAAAGACCACCATCAGTAAAAAGACTCCACCCGCCAATAGTAGAAATGGTCCTTGTACTTGTGATGCTTCTTCGGTAAGATAATTTAGGCGTTGCTCATCCCCCATCTCACCAAGCTGATCTTTGGTCATGATCTTATCTCCCAACAACCAAGTAGCAGCCAGAATTGGAGCAATGGTTGTACCCAAAGAATTGAATGCCTGGGCAAGGTTGAGACGGCTGCTTTCTCCTCCTTTTGGACCCAAAACGGAGATGTAAGGATTGGCGGCTACCTGCAAAATTGTAATCCCAGATGCCACCACAAAGAGCGCCAATAAGAACAAACCATAGACTCTGGTACCTGCCGCCGGATAGAACATCAAACATCCCACAGCAATCATTCCCAAGCCTAGGACGATTCCTTTTTTGTAACCAATCTTACCTATTATAGAACCTCCTGGGATGCTGACGAGCAGATACGCCGTAAACCAAGCCATTTGCACCAACGCAGCTTGCCAGTATTCCAATTCGAATACTTCTTTGAGCCTGGGAACTAAGGAGTCCACCAACACGGTGATGAATCCCCAAAGAAAAAACAGAATGGTGACTGCAATGAACGATGAAAATAGTCCGGATTTTGAGTTTGATTTGTTGGTCATTGTTTGAGTTGAGTTCGACAAGATACCAAAGCATAAAAAAACCCGGAACAAAATTCCGGGTTTTAAATTTCTTTGTTGGGCTTTAACGCATCACATTGATGTTTCCAACTTTTTCAAAGGCGTCTGTGTTGTAGCCTTTTACATTGATCACATAGGTATAAAGTCCATCTTCTACATAATGGTCGCTTAAGTTATTGCTACCCGTCCAAACTTCATCAAGGTTGTTAGATGCATAAACAATATCTCCCCATCTGTCAAAAATGGTGATCTCGAATCGACTGATTTGGTCTCCGATTACTTTGAAGACATCATTGATTCCGTCATTGTTAGGCGTAAATGCATTTGGTACGTACAATAGAATAGGTGCGTGAATCAACGTATACGCGGAGTCAGTGCATCCAATGTCGCTTGTTACCGTTAGGCTTGCGATGTACTCACCTAAACCATCATACTCGTGCATTGGGTCCACCTCATTACTAGTTGCTCCATCTCCAAAGTTCCATTCATAAAAGCATCCTGGGCATTCTGGTTCTGGATTAGCAGTGAACTGCACATCTGTGTCCGTGAGGTAACTAGCATAGAAGTTTGAG
>CAZKMC010000192.1:2522-4245 GCA_964553485.1 uncultured Comamonadaceae bacterium | reverse complement strand
GAGAACAAGAACTGCACTTGTACCGTCACCTGATCCGAAATACTCTCTCCACAGATGTCTGTAGCAATAACTTCATAAGTGCCGGTGTTCAAGGGAGTCAAATATTGATCAGTGCCATACGAACCTAATTGAGGCCAATAGTAGACAAACCCTTCTTCCCCGCCTGTTGCCAATGCAGTTAGGCTTGTGCCATCACCAAAGCAAAGAATTTGATCATCCGTGATTGTCATTTCTACAGGAATATCCGGAATGATATAAGTCAATTGGTCTTGATTTGCACCACCGCACGCATCTGTCACAGTAAGGAACACTGGCACAGTTTGGTAGCTCTGCAAGATAATAGACGCATTGTTTCCGTAGTCGACTCCACCCACTGTCCATGCGTACTCATACCCACCGCTTCCGCTGAGGATTTCCGCAACTATTTCAATGTTGTCTACGCAAGAAGCATTGATGTCTTCACCTATTTCCAACTCCAATGGAGGGTTAACAATGTTGATTATCACTTGAGTACTTTCGCTTGCTCCGCATTGGTCATTTACTTCAAGTTCAATAATTGTTGAGTTATCTGATTGGAAGTCAAGACTAGAAGATGACCCAATGACAGAACCTACATTGATCCAAGAATAAGTATATCCTCCACTACCACTCGTCATGTCTGGATTCAACTCAAAAATCTCGATACAGCTGCCTGTCATTTCTTCTTCCATTTCAATGACTATAGGCGGACTGTCCACTATAATGCTGACGTCTGCACTTACCAGTTGACCACAGTTATCTTGCACATCTACGGTAAGAACAACGTCCTCACTTGTTGTCCAGTTGATAAACTGCTCCCAGCCTATCCACATTCCTCCTTGGTACCAATTGTACCAATAAGGATTTTGTCCGCCGCTCACATCTGGTCCTACGTTAAAAGGAGTGTTGCAAGGCACCAACATTTCTTCTGGAAGGTCTACAAAAAGCTCAGGTACATCAAGTTCCACATTGATGATGTCAGTAGATTCAAATCCACATCCGTCTTCAACTGTCACCAAAATTTGTTGAGCTCCTTGCCAGGTACTGTACCACAAAGTATTTTGCCAACCCCATAGGTTGGTTCCTTGTTCACTCTCCCAAGACCAGCTATACACACCGTCTCCCCCTGTAGTAGTTGCATTCAGTTGAACACTTTCACCACAACCAAGCAGGATGTCTCCACCATTAATGGATATTTCTAATGGAGGGAAAACCAATATTTCAACAACCATGTCTGCATCATCAGAAGGCATTCCACATGTATCTGAAACCATTACATTGTATGAAGTGGTTCCATCGGGAGAAACTATGATAGTGGGACTGTCATCTCCAGTGCTCCAATCATAAGTGAAGTTTCCATAACCGCCAGAAATTAAAGGAACAAGTTCGATAGTATCTCCCTGGCATATAGTGGTCTGAAAATCATCCACCACCAATGGGTCTGGAGCATCTGCAATGAAAAACTCAAAGTAACTCACCAATCCACCACCATTACATGCAGCCAGATTGAGAATCTCCATGGTGACAATCTCAACTCCTTCTACAATTCCATCAATAAATGCGTCAACCGGAAAAATTACGCTTTCAACACCAGGAGGAAATATGACCGTATCTGGAAGAAGGGTATAATCTACTCCATTGATGGCAGTTCCTTGGTAACTGATGAGAATCATTTCTTCAATATCCAACACAGTTTCCAACGGAC
>CAZKMC010000192.1:962-2512 GCA_964553485.1 uncultured Comamonadaceae bacterium | reverse complement strand
GAATGTGATTACTGCTTCACCACAATCTTCATATATGATATCCAATGACTCGTAGTAGTTTCCCACGTCAATTGACAAATCCACATCTACTACAGAATTACTAGTAAAACTACCCGCCTCGAGCACAACGATTGATTCCAATGCAGTATCTGATCCGTCGGCAATGGCCAATTTGATGTGATAAGTTTCACCACATTGCACTTCACCCCATGCTTCGAGTTTTGTTGTAAACCCGTCAATGCACAAATCATCGCCATTGGGATTGTTGACATAATACGCGCTGTTCAATTGATCATTGACAGAAGAGATCGTAATTGGCAATGGTGGATCTGTTTCTGGCAATTGTGCAATGTTGATGGCCCCATCAGGAAATCCACCGGGACTATTATAAGGCCCTACGATACCAGGACCTGAAAGAAAGAAACCAAAAATATCGTTGAAACTAGAATTGACCCATTCAAGGTATTCGTCTGATCCAAAACTGTAGTTAAACTTCACCGTGTCTCCTGTGGCGATGAAGTCAAATTCAAGGATACAAAGGTCATTCACACTGCTCACACTGAAATTCTGTCCAATCATTCCAGGTACAGAATTGGCAATGGTCAATAGATCTGCATCTCCAGATACACCTTCACCCCATGGGACGTCTGTGCCGGTGAAACAATCTCCTTGAGCAATGTTGGTTGCAGCGGCGCTAGAAAGAACCAATCCTTCAGAAAGCGGGAAAATGGTGTTCTCTGAGCCTGTCAAGTGGCCAATCTGAACATCAGATCCAGTGTAGGTTATATTAGAAGCCTGAACCCCAGACCCCAATAGAACATCATTCACATATTGCTCCAAGGTCAACCCACTGGTAACTTGTGGTTGGGCCCATGCAATGCTTGGAATGAAAAGCATCAAAATAATACTTAGTGCGTATAGTTGTTTCATTCGATATAGGTTTCAGACGTCTCTTGTTTGAATGACATCAAAACGTTCTTGAAGGTTGCTTCTAATTTGTGAATTTCTATATTAAAAAGGCATGCACCAACTATTTGAACATAAAATCATACTCATTCTGAGATGCAGAGCCACGGATTGACTACAAATAGCCATCTTTGGAAGAGATTAGAACTACAAAAAAATGACAGGTCCTGATGTCTTGGGAGAAGCAATAAACGCCTACTGGAAAAACGGAAAAGCCGAAAAAATCCGAGTATGGGTAGATAATGATGAAGATGATTCGTTAGACCCTGGGTATTTCTTTCGAGATTTTAGCCAAATGCCTGTTCTTGAGCAATACGCTCTCCAATTAGCAACAGGAAAATGCCTTGATGTTGGAGCAGCAGCAGGCTGTCACAGTCTTGTTCTGCAAGAATGGGGATTTGATGTAGTGGCTATCGACAATAGTCAATTGTCTTGTGATGTAGCTAAGGAAAGAGGCGTCAAAAAAGTAGTTTGTGCAGACTTTGAGGATTTCGACGAAGGTGGATTTGATACTATTTTCCTTTTGATGAATGGATGGGGACTGGGAGTTACGTCTAAAGGAACAATGACTATGCTTCAAAAGA
>CAZKMC010000192.1:0-952 GCA_964553485.1 uncultured Comamonadaceae bacterium | reverse complement strand
AGGAAAAATAATTGGCGACACCTCGGACATCATCTACATGAGACCAAAAATCAAAGGGCAGCAAAAGCCACCCTTCGATAATAATTATTACGGGCAAATCCGTTTTGATTTGCAATGGAATCAACATAAAACTTCTTTCCCATGGCTATACCCCGCTCCAGATGTTCTGGAAGAATTAGCCAAACAGCTCGAACTGGATTTTGAAGTGATCATAGAAGGTGACCATTATGATTACCTCGTCGGCATCACCAAACCTCAATAAAAATCCTGAAGTTTTGCAGTAAGCTTTTTTCTGGCATGAAAAATCCTGCTTTTTACCGTTCCCATTGGAATTTTTAAGCTCTCAGCAATTTCATCATAGTGGTATCCTTCAAGAAACATTGTAAATGGAACTCTAAAATCTCTTCCCAACTGAGTAATTGCCAAACGAATGTCTTTTTCGTTGATTTTCGACGTAACCGCATCAGCGCTGTAATCCTGACTGGAATTCAAGAAATAGTTGTTATCAGTTGAATCAGTTATGGTGTTCTGAAATTTCTTGCGCTTGTAATTATTGATGAAAATATTTCGCATGATAGTGTACAACCACCCTTTGATGTTTGTGCCTTCCTTAAAGTTATTCTGATAACGAAGTGCTTTCACATAAGTGTCCTGAACGAGATCATCTGCATCTTGAGAGTCCTTAGTAAAACTCATGGCAAATCCCCGAAGAAAATCGGCGTGGTCTGAAAGTAAAGTGTTGAATTCGAGCGTTGACATAAGGCGTAGATTTTTGTTTAACCTTCTTACGCAAATATTAAACGGAAAATGTTCTAAACCAAATTTTTGTTTAACTTTTTTGATTTATTGTTAAACAACAATAAAGGGGACGGTGCTTTCAGAAGATTTAAATAAAAAAACTAGACACTCACCTTAGAAAACAGCTGCTCCAAAAGCACTTCTGCTTTTTCAT
>CAZKMC010000191.1:0-5790 GCA_964553485.1 uncultured Comamonadaceae bacterium | reverse complement strand
GCGATAGCCACCTCAGTGGCAATTCCTTTTCCCCAGAATTCTCTCCTCAGGCGGTAGCCTAAATCATAATATTCAAAAGCCCGAAGGTTCTTTTCTAGCTTGAGGCCAGACCAACCGATAAACTCCCCGGTATGCTTGTCTTCAATTACCAAGCGACCTATTCCATTTTCCGTGTACTGGTGTAAAACTGAATCAACGATGGCCTGTGCTTGGGCTTTGCTCTCAATGGGGCGATTTCCAAGAAAGCGGTGCACCTCAGGATCAGAGTCCATTTGGAAGATCCCTTCTGCATCTGAAGGTGTGAATGGGCGAAGAATAAACCGGGAAGTCTGAATAGTTGGGAGCATTGCACAAAGAAACAATCAAATTTATTGCTATATCAAGGTTGCAAATAGAATCATGACCAAATGAATGACCATGTGGGTGATCATTGCTGCATTCAAACCCTTTTTCTAATGCGGATATCTGCCTTCGCAATCAATCCATAAAATTGAATACCAGAGCAAGATTGTGGAATTTCACATCTTGAAAAATCGGATTTTGATTCACGTTGAGAAGGCCAAATGAGTATCTCAATTCTGGGGATATCCTGAAAAATGAAAAAGCCTTTTCAAACCCTATGCCCACATCTACAGCAAGGTTGTATCCTGTTTCGAACGAAGTGGTATTGTCATTCACATCAGAAATGGGAACACTGAATTTTGGACCAATGAGCAAATAAGGATTACAAGCACTTCCATCCCTTTTAAAAACAAAATGGGTCATGAAATCCATACTAATTGGCATGACTTCATATAGACTAAAACTGCCGTCATTCTCAGGCACGTCTAAGGTTCCTCTGTTAAAGGATAATTCTGCTTTTGGGGAAATCGAAACGGTTTCGGAGAGCTTATAATCCGCCAGAAGTCCCAACCGTAAACCTACGCCGTTTGAAACAACATCTTTGGACAAAAGCTGCCGATCCACCAACACGTTTGAGTAATTCACACCTAGGTTAAAACCATAAGACCATCTAGAAACGTTGTCAGATACTGACTGTGCCGTGCCCCAAAAAGTAGCTAGGCAAAAACCAATAACGAGCGCTGTGTTTTTCATGAATTGTGGATTGAGAGTTTCAGTTGAATTCTTTTCGGCTCGAATTCAATCTGTCGTGATTGAAACGGAATCTACTCTTGAAATGTTGTTAAGGCAGATTGGACTATCCAATTTTTGAAGTCATTCGGGTTTGAATGACGATGGCGGAAATAAAGGTCAAGACCCCAACGGCCAAAATAGCACCATTGATGTTGTAATAATCCGCTATCAGCCCAGTGAGAATGGCACCCACTGCATATCCCAGGTCTCTCCAAAGTCGGAAAATTCCGATGCTCTTAGCTCTATCGGTTGGATGTGTGTATTCCGCAATGGCAGCCAAAAAGGTGGGGTATACCATGGCAGTGCCCCATCCTAAAATTGCCGAAAGCACCACATAATGAAAGAAGGAAGACGCCCAAACAAACATGAGCAAAGTGACAGCCTGCAGCAACATTCCGATGAAGAGCATCTTCTTCTTTGGGAACTTGTCTGCCATCCTACCGGTGAACAATTGCCCTATACCCCAGACACCAGGATACACGGCTACGATGATTCCTATTTGTTCAATGCTAAAATCTTTGCTTGCCAGCAGCAAAGGAAAAATCCCCCAAACCATTCCATCATTCAGGTTGTTTACCAATCCTGCCTGCGACACAGACCCTAAGTTTTTATTGCGCCAGGTGGTGTCCCAGAAGATGTTCTTCAACAAAGGAATGGCACTGGTTTTACCTTCTTTAGCTACATGGTGTTTGGTGTCCTTGATAAAGAAAATACTGAAGACCAATCCAAGAACCACGAGCACTATTCCAATGTAAAATGGATAAGGCCGGAGTCCATATTCGCTGGCAATCCACCCAGTGAGGAAAGCCACCACCGCCACGGCAAGGTAGCCGGCAAACTCATTGAGGCCCATGGCAAAACCGCGTTGCTTTTCTCCAACGAGATCGATCTTCATCACCACCGTGCTGCTCCATGCGAGACCCTGATTCATTCCCAGAAGTACGTTGGCAAAGACGATCCAATTCCAACTGGGGGCATACATTAGGATAAAGGGAATGGGAATACCGATGATCCAACCAAAGGTCAAGAGCTTCTTGCTTCCAAACTTGTTGGTTAACGCGCCGGTGTAGTAATTGGTGATGGCTTTGGTAATTCCAAAGACGATGATGAACGAAAGGATGGCCGTCTTGACTGCTAAACCAAATTCTTTCTCTGCTATTTCCGGAAGAATAGAACGTTCGAGCCCCACCATTCCGCCCACAAAAGCATTGACAATCACCAAGAGGGTGAATTGTTTCCAGTTCTCTTTCAGACCAAGTTTTACGTTTTCCATTCAAGGGGAGTTGCCGTCAAAGTTAAAGGGGAAGTTCAAAGTTCAGAGCATAACATACTTACCATGCCTTGTAAGTCAGATGTTTCTCATTGTTCTTATGATCAATCGATCTCATCAGTCAATAAGTCCATAGCCACATCATTGACCTTTTTGTACTTGGATTATCGCATGTGCAAACTACCAATTATCATCAGGATGACCTCCCCCTATTCCAGGGGCCAAGTACTTCAGGAATTTTCCATTCGAGATTGTCCTCATTCTAAGCTGTTTGAATAACTGGATCATATGCTCTTTGTCAAGAGCAAATTACGAATTACAGATTACGAATTACAAATGTGGAAATGTGGAAATGGGTCGCGGGCTCCCATTCCTCGCCCGCTTCGCGTAGCATCGTGATTTGAACCGCCCGTGCTGGGCCAATTGAATTACGAATTGAGTCCAAGGTCCAGGGCAGTCAACCCGCAAAGCGAACCCAAAATGAGCCCGCAACCCCAATTGTAATTTGTAATCTGTAATTTGTAATTGCGCAGCGTATCTTTGCGGCATGAAAATCATATGCATTGGGCGGAATTATGCAGACCACGCCAAAGAGTTAAAGAATGCGTTACCAACGGAGCCGATGTTCTTTTTGAAACCGGAAAGTGCGGTTTTGCCTAAACGCAATCCCTTGTATATTCCAGAATGGACTTCTGACTTGCATTACGAGGTTGAAGTGATTGTGAAGTTGAGCCGACTAGGCAAGTATATCGAAGAACCATTTGCTCATAAATACTACAGTGAGGTAAGTCTTGGGATTGACTTTACGGCCCGTGATCTTCAGCAGCAGTGCAAGGAGAAAGGACACCCCTGGGAAAAGGCGAAAGCGTTTGATGGTTCTGCTGTGGTTGGAAAGAAATTCATTGCGCTGGAGGAGCTTGGTGGTAACGTTCAAAACCTCTCTTTTAGATTGGAGAAAAACGGTGAGGTTGTTCAAAGGGGGAATACTTCCGACATGCTTTTCAATGTAGATCAGATCATTGCCCACGTTTCGAAATTCATGACATTCAAGATCGGCGACCTCATCTATACGGGGACACCCGCCGGAGTGGGACCGGTTCAAGTAGATGACGTCTTGGAAGGATTCCTTGGTGATGAAAAATTGTTCCGTGTAAAGATCAAGTAAGAAACCTTGGTTATCAGAAAATCATCCTAATTTGAGCGCATGAAGACCATTGAGTATGTGTTAAGTGGATTTTTGGTATTTGGCTATATAGTCACTTTTATGATCCCAGGTGTCAAGGAGATTCCATACCTGTTTGAATCTCTGGACATTATGTTGGTTTTTGGACTCTTCCTTCTGCCCTTCCTTGTGATGCTCCATACCAATCGTTTCACTGCCAAACTGGGAGTTGGTGGATTTGGGATTTATGCCATGGCGGTGTTATTCTTCATGCAAGATTGGCCAGGAGAGAGAGTTCTTTGGATTGCCTTTTCAGTTTATTTAGGACTGCTGGGCATTTTTTGGATTACGTCCCACTTGATGAAATCACCCCGCTTCCCAAATACTTGGCACTTGGTTTCAGGATTTTTGCTGTTGGCAGTTTGCGTAATGGATTTCGCCACTCAGTTCATTTTCTCTCCTTCTATTCGCGTAGGCTTGTACGCCACCTTATTTTTACTCTTATTGATACAGTGGTATACGGGGAAAATGACAGACGAACAACGCCCCGTAATCTATCTCACAGGAGTGATCGTAGCTCTCGCTTGTTTGCGTAATCTTAATTGGTTGATTGCAGTCTAGCAGCCCATTAGTGGCTGAAATCGTAGTGATCCTGCATGCGTTTGCCAGAGAAATAAGGCACGCCATTTCGGTCTACATATCCCTTGAACGCTTTGATATAAGCATATCCCCCAATGAACTGTGGCACAACCAAATAGGGCATTGGGTAAGCCCCTGCAAGTGCTATTTCATAAATAGGTGGCACCACCCACTTACCTTGTTTGTTGACGAATCCCAATTTGGCGTCTTTATTCACTGCCGGAGCTAAACCATCTGAAAAATTTCCAGCAAAGACAAAAGAAGCGGGAAGTTCCAATTGTCGTTTGCCTTCAATATCAAAGTAATAGAAGTAGGTAGAGTCAATGTCTCCAACGCGGTAAATTTCACCGTCCACGGTATCTATCTGCAGCTCCATGTCCATGCCCATGCACAGGCCGTCATAAAAACCAATGGGTTCTTCAAGCGCAGTACCTCTTTGTTCCAATAGCTTATCCAGCCATAACTGAACCCCAAGGACTATTTCGCCTTGGTCATTTAGGAATACCGCGCTGTCCTGTAGATTTACTCCAAACCGCAATCCGTTCACTGGATAATCCAGAATTTGATATTCAAACGGAATCAAAGTGTCGCCTGCTGCATTCACCACACCTCTAGTTCCTCGGTTGCGATCTGCGACATTGAATGTTTCCTGGTGGAAGTAACTCAGATCCGGAGCCACCATTCCGATGTAAGGTGAGATAACCGAGAACGGGTAGTCCTTGCCAAGTGAATCGCAGAAGTAATAGTCGGCGTCCGGCGAAACCAATCCAAAAATATTAGACGCTAAACGATGCACCCTTTCGGCATACAAACCACGTGACGGTATTTTGAATACCCGCTTTCCAGACATGTTGTAGGCTGCATAGTAGTATGTCTGTCCAATTTTCTCGCTGTAAACTAACAAATCATCAGCTATGCCTTCGAAGATCTTATTGTCGTCAAGCCTCATTGACTTCACAATTTCCCCTTGCTTATTTCGGACATGAACTTCCTTTCCATACCTGAACCAGGTGAGATTATCCAAGCCAATGAAGGGACTAAAATCATGGCATTTTTCGTTGAACAACAGTTTTCCTGTTTCAGAATAGAAGTCGACCCATAAGAACCTGCGGTATCTTTCTGGCTCTACATAAGTTGAATCACCAGAAACAGATGAAACACCCATATAAATGCCACCCACTTTGAAAAGGTTCTGGTAATGTGGAGGGATGAGATACTTGCCTTTTTCATTGACCATTCCATAAAGGGCGGCGGTATCCTTTACAATTGCTCCTTCCGGATACACGGCAAAAACTTGTTCAAACTGAGGCTTCACAATGAACTTATCCGGTTTCCCCGGCTTCACGAAACCGTAGCGTTCACTATGACGAAAAGGGATCATTTGCACCTCTCCTCCCCGTAAGGGTATATGCTCACGCTCGATCTTACGGATAAGCATGTCTCGGTTGACGTCATAATAGATATCAAGGCTATCTACTCGCTCTCCTTCCAAAGTTTGTGCGCCTGCAATCATTGTGACTAGCAGCAAACAGTGCGTCAAAGCACCCTTCAAATATGTGTTTATCATTGTTTCACAAAGGTATAT
>CAZKMC010000190.1:0-5843 GCA_964553485.1 uncultured Comamonadaceae bacterium | reverse complement strand
GATTCAATACCTGCTCCAATCACGATTACTTCTGCGTCTTCGTCCTTGACAGCATCAAGGACTTGATCAACATATTTGTTCCCATTCACTACTGACCCTTCATCTACGTTGCAGACATACATCACGGGCTTAGCTGTTAACAATTGCAGCTCAGTCATCATTTCTTTTTCAGCTTCCTCAAGCTCTATAGTCCTAGCTGACTTTCCACTTTCCAAGGTTACCTTTACCTTTAGATAAAAAGCTAGAGTTTTCTGTGCTTCTTTATCCCCAGTCTTAGCTGCCCTTCTGGTTTTTTCTAATCTTCCCTCCAGAGTTTCGAGATCTTTCAATTGAAGCTCAAAATCTATGACTTCTTTGTCTCTCAAAGGATCAACACTACCATCCACATGAACAATGTTTCCGTCATCAAAGCATCTTAAGACATGCAAGATTGCATCTGTCTCACGTATATTGGCAAGAAACTTATTTCCTAGACCCTCTCCTTTACTCGCCCCTTTTACAAGACCCGCTATATCCACAATTTCCACTGTTGTAGGGAGAACATTTTGAGGCTTTACAATTTCGGCTAACATATTTAACCTTGGATCTGGCACCGTAATGACACCAATGTTAGGTTCTATTGTACAAAACGGAAAGTTTGCACTTTGAGCCTTAGCATTAGATAAACAATTAAATAAGGTTGATTTACCCACGTTGGGAAGACCAACTATTCCACATTTCAGAGCCATTGCTAAGAGTATAATTTGCGCGCAAAAATAGACCTTTTATGATGGATTTAAGTGGTATTTCCAATTTGATTCTCTATGAATAGGCTTTTTCACACTTTTTCATTAGTTACTAACATCACTGGACATAGCTGATGGTTCATGTACTTTTGTAACTGTAAAATCAAGTCATATGACAACTCCAGAATTACAGAAAATAGCTAGTCAAGTTAGAAGAGACATCGTTCGTATGGTCCATGCAGTCAGTAGCGGTCACCCCGGCGGCTCTTTAGGGTGTTCGGATTTCTTTGTCACCATGTACTTTGACATCATGGAAGTGAATACTAATTTCTCAATGGATGGTATGAATGAAGATTTGTTCTTTTTGTCAAATGGGCACATTTCACCTGTGTGGTACAGTGTACTTTCTCGAAAAGGATTCTTTCCGGTTCCGGAGTTGTCGACATTCAGAAAATTAAATAGCAGACTTCAAGGACACCCGGCTACTGAAGAGCATCTTCCAGGTATTCGTGTAGCCTCAGGTTCATTGGGACAAGGACTTTCAGTTGCAATAGGCGCTGCACAAACGAAAAGGTTAAATGGAGATACCCGATTGGTATATACACTTCATGGTGATGGAGAAATGCAAGAAGGACAGATTTGGGAAGCTGCGATGTATGCTGCGGCAAACAAAGTGGACAATCTTATTTCTACCATCGATTGTAATGGCCAGCAAATAGATGGTTCCACTGATGATGTACTTGCATTGGGAGATTTGAGGCTTAAATGGGAAGCATTTGGATGGGAGGTCCTCGAGATGGACGGACACCAAATCGATGCTATTAAATCGACAATGGAAAAGGCAAAGTCTCTTTCTGGAAAGGGAAAACCCATCATGATTTTGATGAGAACTGAAATGGGCAAGGGCGTTGATTTTATGGAAGGCACGCACAAATGGCACGGTGTTGCGCCAAATGATGAACAACTCGTGGATGCCCTATCACAATTAGAAGAAACACTTGGTGACTATTGATATTAAAGCATAATTCCTCAAAAGGATGAGAGTTCTCATACGTTTAGTTATTCTGGTGCTTTTTCTTTTGGCTGGTGTTTCCACTTTGCTATCTCAAGACCGCACCCGTATCCTATTCGTCTTTGATGCTTCAAATTCAATGAATGGTTATTGGGAAGGCGAACGGAAGATCAATATTGCGACAAAACTGTTGAGCTCCACGTTGGAAGAATTGTATGGCAACGATAATTTAGAACTCGGACTTCGAGTTTATGGTCATCAGACTAAGCATATTCCTGGTCAACAGGATTGTGATGATACAGAGTTGGTAGTTCCATTTTCTACAGGCAATAACTTAGTAATTAAAAAAGAGCTCCAACGTATCCAACCGAAAGGAACCACACCAATTGCTCGGTCTCTGGAAAAGGCTGCATATGACTTTCCAGACCAAGATGCCAGAAACGTCATTATTCTGATTACAGATGGAATTGAAGCTTGTGATGAAGATCCTTGCGCCGTCAGTAGGGCTTTGCAATCCAAAGGAGTCATTGTTAAACCGTTTATTATTGGAATTGGAATAGATGACAAATACAAGTCAACATTTGAATGTGTAGGTAATTATTTCGACGCTTCTAACCCTGAAATATTTGAGCGCGTGCTAGATATTGTGGTCACACAGGCACTGAATAGCACAACTGCCCAAATCAATTTGAATGATGTGCATTCAAACCCACTTGAATCAAACGTGCCAATTACGGTCTATGATGAAAACTCAGGTCAAGTTGTGTATCAATTGGTTCATACTTTAAACTCTAAAGGACTGCCAGACACGCTTTCAATTGATCCTCTCTTCACTTATGAATTTGTGGTACACACTTTACCACCAGTGTCAAAATCTGGTCAAAAACTAATCCCAGGAAAGCACAACACCATTGAAATAAATACTCCGCAAGGATTTCTCAAGCTGAGGTTTGATGGTGGGCGAAGCGATTATGAAAGTCTGCAATGTATTGTGAAATCCCAGAATCAATGTGAGGTTGTTAACGCTCAGGCTTTTGACACAGAAGAAAAATACATTGTGGGGGAATATGAACTAGAAATCCTAACAACTCCAAGAACACTAATAAGCAGTGTTCGAATTGAACAAAGCAAAACCACAGAAATTGTCATTCCTAATCCAGGTGTCCTGTTCTTGCAAACAGGAAGTACTGGGTTTGGAGGAGTTCTTAAAGAAGCAAAAAATGCTTGGGATTTGGTTATCAGTTTTTCCGAGGGAGATCCCTCAGGACGCTATCTTCTTCAACCGGGGAATTACAAAGTCTTATTCCGAAGCAAGAATGCACAGCAAACACTATATACAATAGAAAAAGATTTTTCCATTCGCAGTGGAACCAGCACAAACCTCAATTTGAAATGATCAATAAATTCTCATTATGAAGCCATTTAATATCACTGAACACAAAGACACTCGATCTGGATTTGGAGCGGGACTTTCAGAATTAGGAAGAAGCAATCCAAATGTTGTTGCTCTTTGCGCTGACCTCACAGGGTCGCTAAAAATGGATGCTTTTGAAAAAGAATTTCCTGCTCGATTTTTTCAGATTGGTATTGCTGAAGCAAATATGATGGGAATTGCAGCGGGGATGACCATAGGTGGTAAAATTCCATTCACTGGTACTTTTGCCAATTTCTCCACCGGCCGTGTATATGATCAAATAAGACAGAGTATCGCTTATTCTGAAAAGAACGTGAAGATCTGTGCATCACACGCAGGACTAACGCTTGGAGAAGATGGGGCCACACACCAAATTTTGGAAGACATTGGAATGATGCAAATGCTTCCTAACATGGTGGTTATTAATCCCTGCGATTACAATCAAACAAAAGCAGCAACCATAGCCATTGCAGATCACGTGGGACCTGTATACCTTAGATTTGGAAGACCCAAAATGCCGGTTTTCACTCAGGCAGATCAAAAATTTGAAATTGGAAAGGCTTGGAAAATAGATGACGGAACTGATGTCAGTATTTTTTGTACTGGCCATTTGGTGTGGGAAGCTATTGAAGCAGCTTTAGCTTTACAAGAAAAAGGAATTGATGCGGAGGTGATCAACATTCATACTATCAAACCACTGGACGTAAAAGCGGTAATAGATTCAGTTAAAAAGACAGGTTGTGCAGTAATAGCTGAAGAACATCAAATTTTGGGTGGACTAGGAAGTTCCATTGCCCAAGAACTAGCCAAACATGCGCCCGTTCCCGCAGAATTTGTTGGAGTTAAAGACCAATTTGGTGAAAGCGGCACTCCAGCTCAACTAATGGAAAAATACGGCTTGAACGCGGCCAACATTGTTAATGCATGTCAAAATGTGATCAATAGAAAGGTTCAAGTGAATTCCTAAACCTTCACCAATTCATGTTCTGCCATTTGGCGATAAATCAATTTGCTTGTTTCGGGAGACACAGGCAATAATGGTAGCCTGCAATATGATTCGCAAACGCGTAAGTGGTGAAGTACTTCTTTGATACCAGCTGGATTGCCTTCTACAAAAAGTAGGTTGATTAGCTCACGCAACTGAAAGTGAATTTTTCGTGCCTCTGTGAATTGACCAAAAAGTGCTTGATGGACCATTTGAGAAAACTCTCTTGGAAAAGCATTGCCAACAACTGAAATCACCCCATCTGCGCCAAGTGCAATCGAAGGCAGGGCCAAAGCATCATCTCCTGAGAGTACTAAAAATCCACTGGGGCGATTTGCAATAATCTCTGAAATTTGGTTCAAATCTCCACTCGCTTCTTTCATCGCAACAATATTTTTGAAGTCAGTGGCTAACCGCAGAGTCGTTTTGGCCGACATGTTTGAAGCAGTTCTGCCTGGTACATTATACAAGATAATCGGCAAGTCAGTTGATTCAGATATTGCCTTGTAATGCGCGTAAATACCTTCTTGCGTGGGCCTGTTATAATATGGGCTTACACTCAGAATTCCGTCTATACCTTTAAAATCCATTTCCTGAATTTCTCTTACTATTGATTCAGTGTAGTTCCCTCCTAGCCCATAGACAACGGGCTTTTTGCCTGAATTTACCTCTAGGATGAAGTCCAATAAGGCGCGTTTTTCTTCAATGCTCAATGTAGGAGACTCTCCGGTTGTTCCTTGAACAACCAGATAATCAGCACCGTCATTGATCAAACGACTTGTCAGCCTCTGCAAGGAAGGGAAATCAATTTTCCCAGCAGAATTAAACGGAGTAACCATGGCTACTCCTAAACCTGAAAATGTTTTCATTTTAATCTAAAATTATTCAATACAAAGTTCACTTGATCAATGTATGGCCCAACAGATTGTGAAGCTCTAACATCGATTAGAATGTCATACAAATGGCTATGGCGCTTTTGTCTAGAGCCAACCTTCATTTTTGACCGACTTTCTCTAACTATATAGTCTAATGACAAACTTTCACTCATATTGAGGTCAATGAGTATGTCAAAACTCTCATTCAAAAACACCTCTACATTGGAAACGGGTTTCTGAAACCAATTGGTATCGTTCTTTGTGAAAAACTGATATTCTAGTTTTTGGGACTGATAAACCGGGACATGTTTCGCTTTTTTATTCACATACCCCAATGCACACACACGTCTCATTCCATATTCAGAGTGTAGAAATTTCACATAGGCTTTTACCTGGTTGTAAAAAGCTTCATCCCTGTCCAGATAAATCAAACAAATCGTTTTAGCCTCATGAAAAGTTGAGCCACACCGGTGGTTCCTGACCTCCTTAGAAGTCTGTAGTTGTTTCAATCCATACCATTGACCAATTTGATCTACACCAATCATTAGCACAAAAATAACCTCTTGGAACTTTGCTTTTTCAAAGTACGGAAATGTTATTCAATATTTCATTTCAATACTTTATCTCGTCTCGAAAGATTTTTGGCACATTTTTTCCGATTTTTCGTAGAATGATATAAATCTGCGATAAATGAAGAGTTTAGATTTTAATTGGATCACAGACGGTTGGAATGACAGCGAGTACAAGCAGTATTTGTTTTTGAGCTATTTGCAAGAAGTAGAGAAAAGTTTCAAAGGCACCAAACTGTACCCTCCTTTAGCTGAATTGATTG
>CAZKMC010000189.1:0-5859 GCA_964553485.1 uncultured Comamonadaceae bacterium | reverse complement strand
CGTAGGTGCAGCACTTGGTGCAGGCCTGGTAGCTTTAGTGGCTTTGAATGATTCCCCCGCTACTTTGGCCAACCAATATGATTCGCCACACAAACCGTTCGCAACCGTGGAGAAAACGCAGCATGTGATTTCTACTGAAAAGCCCGACGAAAAAGAAGAAGTGAATTATGTAGCGGCTGCAACTCAGTCCAGAATAAACCATGAAAAAACTGATATGGCAATGGCAATATCGAATTCACTGCCGGATAAAAATAATTTGCCTTGTGATAACCTTGGTGCAAAACCAGAAACTGAATTAGGACCGCAAACTGAAATTTCAGCAATCATTCCTGCTAAAACTTTACCTGTGATTATTCAAGGATACGGTTTGATGAGAGCTAAATCTATATTGGATCAGGTGGCCCTGCCGGGCGAGGAGATTGTCCTTACGATTCCAGTTCATGTTGAAGTTGAACAAGAATGAACCTTGAGGTTGTAAAACGAACCCTTAAATGAATCCAAAAGAAATCGAGCAAATTTACTAGCTTCGAGAGCAGAATCTTAAGACGATTCTGCTCTTTTTTTAATCCAAATAATTGAAGTCCCTACAACTCATCCTCATTTGCCTAGCTTGCTTTTTGTCGATGACCATGTCATCAAAAAGCTTCATGTTAAATCCTAATGACACGCTCATTATTGGAGGAAAAAAAGTGGTAGTTGAAAGAGTTATCACTTATGACACAATTCCGGAAGTCAAAGAGCCAACTCCTGATTTCAAAAAGCCAAAACTGAGAAAGGATCATTTATTCTTTTTTCAAGCAGAAAGTGGTTTGAATCGCGGACAATTACTGCATGAGTCTTCCAACCTGATGAGTGTGGCTGAAATGATTGGTAATTCAACCAGAAATGGAATCTATTTCAAATTTGAGATGGGTTACGAAAAGCCAATTAAAGGTCAATTGAATTTAAAAGCGGGAATAGGAATTCTTGGATGTCAGGTGGTGAATTATTCATTCGATACCACAGAATTGGATGATAGTTTATTCCGATTTGAGAGTTTTGCTCCAGATCAACTTTCTCAAATCACAAGATGGCGATTTGATATAGGTACAGAAACGGATACAGTTCCAGTCAATCTTGTCACAAATCAAATTGAACAATTCTATCTGAGCCTGCCTCTTCAACTTGTATGGGCACAAGGGCGAAATCAAAATAAAAGTCACTGGCAGAGACGCAATACAGCAGGTTTAGGGGCGTCGATTTTGTATGCACTTAACACCCCCAATGCCCCACTGGCTGCAGTTTCAAAGGTGAATGATTCCTATGAGGTCTTAAATGAACAGGAATACAATTTTAAAAAATGGGTATTGGCGCCCAATATTTTCATTGGCCAAAGGTGGTTAAGTAAGAAGGGAAATTCAATTTGGATACAGGCCAATGCCAGTTTTCCTTTCAGCACCATTGAAACTGAAGAAAGCTCTTTCTACTTCAACCAGCAGTGGTTAGGACTGTCAGCCGGTCTTAACATTTTTTTGCCATAGGCATACAACAATCTGCAACCATATAGCGTCTTATTATTGAGAGTTTAGTTCTTGATGGACTTACTAAACCTGCAAGGTTCTAGCTAAGAAAATCAATAGTTGTTTTGGTTAAGGTGAAAGGAGCTCAACGGAGCTCCTTTCTTTTTTGTTTAAAATTTAACCAATCTATTGAGGCAAAAGCTTTGAATAATAGGGCTTTATGCGTATTTTCACCTTGCAATGCGAATCTCTCAATCAATCCCCAAGTTTTTATTAAGTGCCGTCTTGATGTGCTGCGCCATTTTGGCCTTCAGTCAGGTGCAAAATTCAGGCTTTGAAGATTATTCTGCTCTACCTGCTTCCACTGGTCAATGGCAACTTGCAGATGGGTGGTCGAATGCCGGAAGTATGACTGCTTCTCCAGATTATTATCATTCAAATGGAACACTGGCAGGAGATTTACCAGAAACTCCTTTGGCCTTAGTCGATCCTTTTGAAGGCTCAGCAATTATGGGGTTTGTTGCCACTGGTGTAAAGGGGACTAACTACAGAGAATATCTTTCAAATCCGCTTCTTACAGCTTTGGAATCAGGCAAAAAATACCAGGTTACTTTTTATATCACAAATGGTTTGGTCACAGAGATGTCACCAGCGGGATTAGGAACAAGTCACTTAGGGGTTCGATTTTCTATCAATCCATTGGCGCAATCTGGGAATGCCCCCCTTGGAATTACTCCTCAATTTGAAAGACAAAATGTATTGTTCGATAGAGATTGGATAGAATTTAGTTTCAGTTTTGTAGCAGACGATAATTTCAATCACTTCACTCTGGGTGTGTTTGGAAATGACGATGAGAAGCACATTGAAGTCAACGACGGAAATGCCCCTCAACTGGCATATTACTTTGTGGATGACTTCAAAGTTGTGGAAATTCCGAATGGACAATTAGAAGTTGAAGATGGAAAAGGAAACTCAGGTAGTCCTGATGACAACCCGCAAAATCCATTAGAGCCTTTTTTTGACGGAGCTCAGTTCTTTATCCCCAATGCTTTTACACCAAATGAAGATGGAGATAACGACATCTTTCTCCCCGTTTCTCCTAACTTGGATGTGTATGACTTCAGAATTTACAATCGCTGGGGACAATTACTTTTCATATCTAAAGATGCTTCAGTTGGCTGGGACGGTCGAAATGAGCATGGCAACATGGCTGAGACAGGGACCTACATTTGGGAAATCTCATATACGGAAGTTTCTGATGATCAAGAGCCTATTGAGAAACAACTCAATGGAACGATCAATCTAATGCGCTAATTAAACTTTACTCCCTCTGGAGTGCTACATTTGTAGCATGTTTGTCAAACACCACTCACTTGCTTCATTGAATTTGGGATCAGCTCTTTCAAGAGCTTATATCGAATCAGACAAAAGACTTCAACCTTTTGTCTCGCATTTGCCTGTTGATTTCGATTGGAAGAATCAATCACAAAAACGGGTGAAATTTCCAAATTCCCGGAGAACCACACTTGTGGAGGCACTTTCTAAAAGGTATCAAAAAGAGGGGCTTTTGGGCCAGGATAAAACTGTTTCCAGCAACCTCAGTAAACTAGCAATTCCATCGACCCTAACGGTCACAACTGGGCATCAGTTAAACCTTTTCACTGGCCCAGCATACTTTATCTACAAGATTTCAAATACTATCAAGCTAGCCGAAATGCTAACTGAAGGTGAACTGGATAATGAGGTGGTACCTATTTTTTGGATGGCATCTGAAGATCATGATTGGCAAGAAGTAAATCACACTTTCGTTTACAACCAAAAAATTGAGTCACAAACTGAGCTTAGCGGTCCAGTTGGAAGAAACGATCTGACTGATTTGAACAGCATAGTTGATCAGGTGATTTCTGCCTTGAGGTGGGAAGAAGATAACCCCAAACGAAAAATAATTGAACAATCGGTTGAAAACTATAAAAACAGCCTGTCAAGCCTCACTTTTCATATAGTTCATGAGTTGTTTAAAGGGAAGGGGTTGTTGATATTGGATGCAGATGACGCCTTATTAAAGGCCCAATTTGCTCCGGTAATGTCCCGTGAAATTTTTGAAAGAAAATCTGAAGTCGCAGTTAAAAATCAATCTGAAAAATTGGAGCGTTTAGGCTTTTCAAGCCAAGTTCATCCACGTGAAATCAACCTATTCCACATTACTAAAAACACAAGGTCTCGGATAGAGTGGAACGGAGATAAATTTATGACCACAGACAGCAAACATCAATGGTCTAATGACGAAATGAAGGAGTTGCTAAAAGAGCAGGCAGAGGAATTGAGCCCAAATGTTGTTCTAAGACCTGTTTATCAGGAATACATCCTTCCTAATATTGCGTATATAGGCGGCCCAAGCGAATTAGCTTATTGGCTTCAACTCAAAGAAGTATTTGAGTTATACAACACCCCTTTTCCCAACCTTATTCTCAGAAACCATGCGCTGGTTCTTGATGCTGTTTCAGTAAAACGAATGGAAAAATTTGGTTTGTCACCCGTAGATTTATTCCAATCAGAAGCTGATTTAATCAGGTCCTTCGTAAAGGATACAGCAGAAGTAGATTTGTCAAAAGAAAAAGAAGAATTGTCAAAGACATTCATATCCATCAAAGAAAAAGCCTTCGCAATAGATCCGACATTAGGGAAGTCCATGGAGGCGTCCAATCAGAAGATGCTCAATGATCTAGAAAACATAGAGAAGCGACTTCAAAAGGCGGTTAAACACACAGAAGAAACATCAATCAATCAGTTGAAAAAGCTCCATCAACAGGTTTTTCCGGATGGTGTTTTGCAAGAACGCCGACAAAATTATTTCACGTTAGACCAACTCACGCAAGGTCAGCTATTGGAACTAACCCTGGAACATTTTAATCCTCTTGAAATGGACATGACTATTTTCGGAATTAAGTAACACCTATGTGTGTTATGTACACTTTCTAGTGTTCCTTTTTAATGATACTCCTATCTTTGCAACGAAAATGACCCCATGGAAGATAAGTTAAAGAAGACAACAGGTGCTGATGGCAAATTGGTCTCACCAATTTTACCTGAAGAGATTAAAAATTTCTTGATTGATATTGACGGTACTATTTGCGACGATGTGCCAAATGAAGAGCCAGAAAGAATGGCGACCTGTGATTTATATCCAGATGCGCTCGAAACTTGTAATAAGTGGCACGATGAAGGACATATTATTACATTTTTCACTAGCCGGACTGAGGAGCATAGAGAAGTCACAACCAAATGGCTCAATGAAAATGGGTTCAAATTCCATGGTCTATTGATGGGTAAGCCTCGAGGCGGGAATTATCATTGGATCGATAACCACATTGTAAGAGCTACAAGATTCAAAGGGAAATTCACAGACTTGATATTTAAAAAGAAGGATGTGGAAGTTTTCAAGCCTTAATAAGAGCTCGACTCCATGTACCTTTGTAATATCAAAGTAGCACTGACTTGATCCAGGAGGTTTTTATCTCTGCGCTTTTTTTTAGAGACACCAGCTTGCACCATTGCTGACATAGCTTCTCGACTTGTATAGCTTTCGTCTACCCGATGTAAAGTTATCTCAGGGAACTTCTTTTTTAGCTCACCACAGAATTTATCGATTGCTTCAGAGCTGTCTGTTTTGTCATCTGAACCAACTGCCGGATCACCTACCACGAAACCGGAAATTTTTTCTTTTTCTACAAGCTTTATCAAATAGGGCATCAACTCATTTGTGCTGATTCCACACAATCCACTGGCAATGATTTGTAGGTCATCAGTACTCGCAAGTCCTGTCCTCTTTGTGCCATAGTCTATGCCTATAAGTTTCCCCATTTTGAGCAAAGATACAAACTGTCAAGCCCACTGATTCCTTTATCTTTGAACATAAAATCAATAAGAAATGGCATACACTATTTTGCGTGAAACCGTTGAAAAGGCCTGGGACGACAGAGATCTTCTGAAAAATACTCCAGTCAAAGACCTCATACGCAATGTGATTGAAGAAATTGATAAAGGCCGGCTAAGGTGCGCAGAGCCTGATGAAAATGGAGTTTGGAAAGTAAATGAGTGGGTAAAGAAAGCAGTGGTACTCTATTTTCCTATTCAGAATATGAAGACTACTTCTGCGGGGCCAATGGAGTTCCATGACAAAATGGAGCTGAAGTCCGGGTATGAAGCTCTGGGCGTAAGGGTAGTTCCTCACGCAATTGCCAGATATGGTGCCTATGTGGCTGAAGGCGTAATTATGATGCCTTCTTTCATCAATATTGGTGCGTATGTAGACAGCGGGACAATGGTAGATACTTGGGCAACTGTCGGTTCATGTGCTCAG
>CAZKMC010000188.1:3684-5860 GCA_964553485.1 uncultured Comamonadaceae bacterium | reverse complement strand
GAAAGTCGCGGATTCCAGCAAGGAGAGTGGCAGTGCAGGCTCGCCTGCAGACCCTGGCACCAAGAAGGCCGTCAATCGTGGCCTGAACCTGAAATTTAAGACCAGGAATATCTGGTATGGTTTTCACCACCTGCACTTCATCTCCCTCTTCACCAGAATTCAAAAGCACTTCATAGGTGTTGTCCATTACGTTTAATCCGCGTGCTTCTGCCCCATAATAATTTGCCACATCTTCCCAAGCTGTGCTTCCTGGAAGCCAATCATTCTCGAAGTAACTGTCATCAACCACTATATCACCTTCAATGGTTAGAATTCCTGCGGATTTGACAGCTGTTGTCCAAGTTTCAAATACATTACCATAATGTCTCAGCCAATATTGCGAGGCTAAGCTTGGATCTCCAAATCCGCGAATAATTAAGTCGCCTTTCAAAACCCCTTTTTCGATTTGACCTGTGGTCAACAACTCTGTCTTGAAGCTATGATCCGCACCAAATACTTCAAGAGCGGTGATACAAACCACTGTCTTTATGATGCTTGCTGGTGTAAGTTGGAGTTGGTCATTCTTACCAGCAAGTACGTGTCCCCCTTCCGCATCAACCAGGCAAAAACCCAGCGACGCGCCATGCATGGCATCAGCTGTTTGAAGGTCATTCCAAGCTGCATCTATTTGGGATTCCATTTTACTTTGGCCCGACGCATAGAACTGCACAGTAATTGCAAGGAAGCTGAGGATAAATAGTAACTTTGATTTTATCGAAATGAGGCACATATACAAACTTGTTATTTTGACTTTGGTACTTCTCCAAAGTGTTTCGGCCATTTCTCAAAACAACTTGAGTTCTGCAGACCAAAGGAAACTTGATGCTATCAAAAGTAATCTAGTGCTGGATAGTCTGCAACTTAATCAACTCCATTTGCTCTTTAATGAGCTTGCGGTGAGCATTTCTCAAATTGATTCACTCATAAATGCTACGGAAATTTCTGACTTGGCGGAAGCAGACATCGTGCTCCGCGTTACAGTTATGCAAGCTGAAAAAAGGGAAATTAAAGCCCTCCGAGAACTTGATATCAAAAACATCTTGAATCCAGATCAACTGACAAAATACGAAACCGAAATTCAGCCGCAAAAGCCCCAAGTACTGCATTTCGGAATTCATGATCGTGCTAATTGCAATGTGTGCACTAAATGATTGGGATATTCTTCTGTAATTTGCGGCCAAAGCCGCATCCATGACTGTCAAAACAACTGCCTTTTCTTTCTTATTACTGCTACTTGTCTCCTGCTCTTCTAACACTTTAGAAAAGCAAACTTCTCCATTTGATTCTGTGAATCCGTTTGTAGGTACCGGTGGACATGGGCATACGTACCCGGGCGCCACAACTCCATTCGGAATGGTGCAACTAAGTCCAGATACCCGTCTTGAGGGTTGGGATGGATGTGGCGGCTATCATTTCTCAGACAGTTTGATCTATGGGTTCAGCCACACACACCTTCAGGGAACGGGGATCACGGACTACGGGGATGTGCTTCTCATGCCAACTTCAGGCCCATTGCGTGCAGGTAATCAATGGAATGACCGCTATAAGTCTGCCTTTCAAAAATCATCTGAAATTGCAGAGCCCGGTTATTACAGTGTGGTTTTGGATGATTACAACATCAAAGCTGAGCTCACCACTACTGCTAGAACAGGGATTCATCGGTACACTCTTAATGGAACTGACAGTTGCACCGTTTTTCTGGATTTAGCGCATCGCGATTCCCTCATTGAATATTCATTGTATCCCATCAATGACAGCACTCTTGTAGGACATCGAATCTCAATGGAGTGGGCACAAAGGCAGCACCTTTATTTCGTTATGGAATTCTCGAAGCCATTTATTTACCAAGATCAAACGTATGAAGTTCAACGCGTTACAGATCCCAATACGGGACTAGTCACAGAAGAATGGGACTATGTTCCGGTCTTCCCTCTCCTTTTTGGGAAAGGCGATGAGTTGATTGTGAAGGTGGGTATTTCGGGTGTTGATACGGATGGTGCCTTGAAGAACTTGCACGCAGAAGCTCCGCACTGGAATTTTGATGATTATCGAGCTCAGGCCAAAGCAGATTGGGTTAAGTCGCTTGGAAAGGTGTCTGTTTCTGGTGGCTCCGCCGAGGAGAGAAGCATTTTTTATA
>CAZKMC010000188.1:0-3674 GCA_964553485.1 uncultured Comamonadaceae bacterium | reverse complement strand
ATACCGCATTGTATCATTCCCTAACTGTTCCCAATCTATTTTCAGACGTGGATGGTAGGTATATGGGTACGGATTTTCAGATTCACGAAAGTGGTGACATACCGCAGTACACTGTCTTTTCCTTATGGGACACCTACAGAGCCGCGCATCCGCTTTACACAATATTAGAACCACGGCGTGATCAGGATTTTATCACCTCCTTTTTGAGAATGTACGAGCAAGGCGGTCAACTACCTATGTGGGAGCTAGCTGCCAACTACACAGGTTGTATGATCGGTTATCACAGTGCCCCAGTAATTGTAGATGCATATATGAAAGGGCTTGACGATTTTGATGCTCAATTGGCATTGGAGGCTATGATTCAAGCCGCCGACTCCAATCATCTGGGCAAGCGTGAATTTGCTGAACTGGGCTATATCCCCTCAAACACAGAACATGAAAGCGTTTCCAAAACGCTCGAATATGCCTATGATGATTGGTGTATTGCCGAATTTGCCCATGAACTTGGTGACACTGCCACAGCAAGGCGTTTTTATATCCGTGCTCATGGTTATCAAAACTTGTTTGATCCGAAAACTGGTTTCATGCGGCCAAGGAGAGAAGGTGGCTGGATTCCCAATTTTGATCCGAAGGAGGTTAATTTCAATTATACCGAGGCCAACGGCTGGCAATACAATTTCTACGTACCTCAGGACATAGAGGGCCATATTGAATTGTTAGGAGGAGATAGTGCTTATTCTTCTTTGTTGGATAGTTTGTTCTACGGCGACACTAAGCTTACAGGACGTGGACAACCAGACATCACAGGACTAATTGGTCAATACGCACATGGAAACGAGCCCAGCCACCACATGGCTTATTTGTATGCATTTTCCGGACAACATTGGAAAACACAGGAGTTGGTTCAACGTATATGTAAAGAGCAATATACCAATGCTCCAGACGGACTTTCCGGAAACGAAGACTGCGGCCAAATGAGTGCCTGGTATGTTCTTTCTGCTCTTGGCTTTTATCCTGTGACTCCTGGAAGCCCAAATTATATCTTGGGTTCACCTGTATTTGACGAAGTGATTCTGAACTTGGATAATGGAAATCAGTTTAAGATTATTTCCAAAGGGAAAACCCCATCTGGTAGGTATATCCAGAAAGTTGAATTGAACGGACAAGCTCATGATTTGACATACATCTCGCACAAGCAAATTACTTCTGGGGGTGAGCTAGTCTTTCATTTTGGTGAGAAACCAAACAAGCTTTACGGAACTGCAGAATATCAAAGACCTCCATCCTGCATTGATGGTCCGCATAGATGTGCAGCGCCGGTGATTCAGGCACCACGTACTTTCAAAGAAAGCCAAACCATTGAACTCACAGTTAACGAACCTGATGCGAAACTGTTCTACAAACTAAATGGAGAACAAGCATGGAAAGAGTATGAAAGTCCTTTTGAGATAGACGCCTCAACTAAAATCGCTGTTAAAGCCACACATCCGAAGTTTGGAGAAAGTCCAGAAGTGAGTTCCTTCATCAAAAAAATTGACCACAATTGGAAGCTTTCATTGAACGCTGAATATGACAACCAGTATCATGCGGGTGGCGTCAATGCGCTGATAGATGGTATTTCTGGAGACTCTAACTTTAAGACAGGTGAATGGCAGGGATACTGGGGCAAAGACCTAGAAGCAACAATAGATTTAGGAGACCAATATTCTGTTTTGGAAGTATCTCTTGGGGTACTTCAGGATTCTCGTCCCTGGATCATTTACCCCTCAGAATTCATTGTCTACACTTCATTGGATGGCGAATCCTATGACTTGTATGGGCGTACAATGCATTCCGTTAACCCTATGAATGAGGAAGTGCAGATAATGCAAATGACGGTGGAGGGAAATTGTTCCGCGCAATATGTGCGCATTGAAGCCGTGAACTATGGCACTCTCCCATCCACGCACATAAGTAAAGGAGAACCCGCCTGGTTATTCGTAGATGAAATCCAAATCGAAACCGCTGATTGATGAATACGAACTTTGAGTTTTTTGAAAAACACCTTGCTCAAACTACGCAGATGCCCATTGGATTGGAAATTGAGCGTGCAGAGGGTATTTGGCTGTATGCCACAGACGGCACAAAGTACATGGATCTGATTAGTGGTGTTGGAGTGAGTAATTACGGTCATGGCCATCCCAAAATCAAAACAGCCGTTCATGCACAAGTAGACAAACACATGCATGTGATGGTCTACGGCGAATTTCACCAAGCTGCTCAGTCCAAACTTGCCGAAGAACTTGCTTCCATTCTTCCTGAATCTCTGGACACGTATTATTTCGTCAATTCCGGGACAGAGGCGAATGAGGCTGCACTCAAACTAGCGAAACGAGTAACCAACAGAAGCGAAATCATTTCGTTCAGAGGCGCCTACCATGGAAGCACACATGGCTCCTTGAGTGTTAGCGGGAATGAAGTCAAAAAAAGAGCCTTTCGTCCCTTGCTTCCTGATGTTCACTTTCTCGAATTCAACAACGAAGATGGATTGCAGAAAATAAGTTCAAAAACAGCCTGTGTAATCATGGAAACCGTTCAAGGTGATGCAGGGATAAGAATCCCCAACATGTCATTCATGGCTGCTTTGCGGGCACGTTGCACTGAAACGGGAGCATTGTTAATCTTTGATGAAATCCAAGCAGGCTTGGGCAGAACGGGAAAACTGAATGCCTTTGAGCATTTCGGAATTGAACCTGATCTCCTGACTTTGGGCAAGGCCCTCGGAGGAGGCATGCCCATTGGCGCTCTGGCAGCGCCGAAAGAACTTATGGAGCAGTTCACCACAAACCCAATGTTGGGACACATTACCACCTTTGGGGGACATCCCGTTGTGTGTGCATCAGCTGCAGCGGGAATTCAAATTCTTAAAGAGGAGATCGACCTCAATTTCATTTGTGAAAATGGCAACTTCATTGCGAATGAACTAAGAAAACACCCAAGAGTAAAAGCAGTCCGTCAAATAGGCTATTTCTTTGCCATTGATTTGGGGTCTCCAGATGAAGTTCAACAATTGGTAGACAATGGACTCAAAAATGAGTTCATCGGATTTTGGTTTTTGAGTTGCCCCAATTCTTTTCGAATTGCTCCTCCACTAAATATGACTGTGGAGGAAACAACCTTGGCGCTCAAGAAACTAAAGCACTGTTTAGATTTGATCAATTAAACATGGCGGAACTCCTAAAAGACTATTACAACAAAGAACTGATTGAACAAATTGCTTCTGCTATGCAGCGTGTTCACACTGATTTTCAGTCTGAGCAATTTGTTTTGGAAGTAATTGATAACTCATGGAAAGAGCTCGAGCTCAAAGAACGGATTAGAAAGATCTCAACAGCATTGAGGCAATATCTACCGGAAGAGTATAGTGCCGCAGTCAAAATACTTTGTGAATGCAGCGGGGACATTAAAGGAGGACTAGAAGGCATGTTTCTTCCCGATTTGTAGAGCAATATGGAGAACTGAATTGGGGTACTTCAATGGAGGCAATGGCTGTTTTCACGGCTCATTCAACATCGGAATTTGCTATTCGACCGTTCATATTACAAGACCAGAAAAAAGCATTAGACCGACTCAGAAAATGGTCTAAAAGTAAGAACGAACACCATCGCAGATTGTCAAGCGAAGGTTGCAGACCC
>CAZKMC010000187.1:5204-5877 GCA_964553485.1 uncultured Comamonadaceae bacterium | reverse complement strand
ATGTTGGAGAAAAATGTACTGTAACCTTTCCAAGCTCCATTGGATCTCGAGCATTGCTCACTATTGAATCTGGAGATGAAGTGCTGCAAGCTCATTGGATCGACTCTAAAGAAACTTCCACATCTTTTGAATTCGAAGTCAAAGCAGGTATGGCCCCTAATGTTTTTGTTCATATAAGCTTGCTTCAACCGCACAGCCAGACAAAGAACAATGCTCCCATGAGACTATATGGAGTAATGCCGATTTCGGTTGAAGATCCCAGTACTCGACTCAATCCACAACTTCAAATGCCAAAAGAACTGAAGCCTGAAGAAGAATTTGTTGTGACCATTTCAGAAGCAAATGGAAAGAAAATGACATTCACGCTCGCCATAGTCGATGAGGGGCTGTTAGATCTTACAAGATTCAAAACCCCAGACCCACACAGCCATTTTTATGCGAAAGAAGCTTTGGGAGTCACCACTTGGGACATGTTTGACCAAGTGATTAATGCTCAAAATGGACCAATGGGACAGTTATTGAGCACAGGAGGCGATGGAGAAAACAACGAACAAGGAAAAAACAAAGCCAACAGATTCAAACCGGTTGTGCTCTATGCAGGCCCCATATCATTGGACAAAGGGCAAACCAAGAAGCTGACATTCAAAATGCCAAACTATGTGGGTTCAGTGCG
>CAZKMC010000187.1:0-5194 GCA_964553485.1 uncultured Comamonadaceae bacterium | reverse complement strand
CGTGTCATGCTTATTGCTCGTGACCTAGAAGCATACGGCCACACAGAAAAAACCTTGCCAGTGCGCAAGCCTTTAATGGTGCTTGCAACTTTGCCAAGAGTGGTTGGTCCCGAAGAGGATGTTGTTCTTCCAGTTACTGTATTTGCTATGGATTCAAAAGTCAAAACAGTAGAAGTAACTGTCAAACACAATGGACTCTTTGAAACTGTATCAAGTTCAACGCAGACAATCAAGTTTGATGAAATAGGAGATCAAATTGTTCCTTTCAAACTCAAGGTTCAAAAGAAAATAGGAATTGGGAAAGTAGAGGTCATTGCTAGATCAGGCAACGAAACAGCACATTATGATTTCGAAATAGATGTTAGAAATCCCAATCCATTCACCACTGTTTCAAAACTAAAAATACTTGAAAAAACAGAATCAACTTCTCAAGAAATTGACTTGATAGGTATGCTTGGTACAAATGATATGAGCCTAGAGATTTCTTCCATCCCTCCTATCAACTTAGAAGAAAGAATGAGTTATCTCCTCGGATATCCGCATGGGTGTGTGGAACAAACCACATCGAAAGCATTCCCTCAGATCTATCTGGAAGACTTGGCAGACCTTTCTGAACAACAGAAAATGAGAGCCAAAATAAATATTCGAGATGCAATACAGAAATTGAAGTTCTTTCAACAACCGAATGGCGGCTTTTCTTACTGGCCAGGTAGATATTCTTGCAACGATTGGGGAACTTCCTATGCAGGACATTTCATCCTTGAGGCGGAAGCAAAAGGATATGATTTGCCAATAGGGCTAAAATCTAACTGGGTTTTATATCAAAAAGAAATTGCCAGAAACTGGAGAAGACCTATAAGTAGTTCCGGATATCGATATTCATATGAAGATCTCATTCAGGCATATAGACTTTATACGTTGGCCCTGGCAAATGCCCCAGATCTTGCGAGTATGAACCGTCTGAGAGAACAACATAGTTTGAGTGCTCCGTGTAAATGGAAACTGGCAGCGGCCTACCAACTCGCAGGACAAACCGAAGTAGCTGAAGAATTAATTGAAGGTCTCACTACCTATGTTTCTCCATATCGAAGCCTAACTGGGCATTATGGCTCCAATTGGCGAGACATGGCCATGATTCTAGAAACGCTCACGCTAATGGGAAAAAGAGATGAAGCTGCTTTGGTTCTCCGTGAAGTTGCCGAACAACTGAGTTCTCAAAGTTGGATGAGTACACAGGCTACGTCATATTCCCTTGTAGCAATCGCACATTTCCTTGGAGAACAAGAAAAAGGACCACTGGAGTGTATAATCACATGGAATGGGAAGAAGGAAAACTTACTCACCAATATGCCAATTCTCATTCGAGATTTAGATGCCTCGAAAATCTCCAAGAACAAGCTCCTCATTGAAAATACCGGGGCCAAATTAATATATACGCGGTGGGTAAATAGAGGACAGCCATTGCATGGAAACGAAGTGAGCAAATCCAATGATGTGTCATTAGATATTAGCTACTTCACAGCAAACGGAGATGGCCTAGATGTAGCTAAAATCGAACAAGGAACTGATTTCATCGCAAAAGTTGTGGTACATAATGAAAGTCCCGCTGGAGATTTACATGAAATGGCGCTCACTCAAATTTTTCCATCGGGCTGGGAAATTATCAACCAACGCCTTTCAAGCACGCCTACAATCGCATTCAACAGTGATTACTCTGATTATCAAGACATTAGAGATGACAGAGTTCTGACATATTACAATCTTGGCAAAAATGGTAAACGTACTTACTATGTGAGGCTCAATGCAGCCTATCTCGGTAAGTATTATTTGCCCGGAATATCCACTGAAGCCATGTATGACGCGTCCATAAATGCAATGGAAAAAGGACGTTGGGTTGAAGTTGTACAATCCGGAAACTAGCACAAGTTGGCCGCATTGCTGTAAAGTCATTTTTTGGCCTAAAGGCCGATGAAGTTTATTCGCTCATTATAATAGTCTGATCTCAAAAATATGGAACCACCAACACCACAGAGTCCCTTCGATAGATCCGTTGAATGGATCAAACAAAGCATCACTCTCAAATTATTTGCAATTGGTTTTCTCATGCTTTTGCTTCTTATACCATTGGAAATGGTCCAAGACCTCATTTGGGAACGTGAAAGATTACAAAATCAAGTCGTAAATGACATCAGTTCCACATGGGCAAAAGGCCAATTGCTTTATGGTCCGATATTGAGCATCCCTTACGATGAAATCGCAGTAGTAGAAAATCACCTTGGCGAAAACAATGAAGTCAAAGTGAGAAAAACTGCCCATTTCTTGCCTGAATACCTCAGTATAGATGGAAAGTTGGACTCTGAAAAACGGCATCGCGGAATTTATGAAGTCACAGTTTATAGCAGCCAGAATAAAATCAGCGGCTTCTTCAACCAACCAGACCTTTCTCATTGGCCAGGACAAAAAGAGGTGTTCTGGGACCAATCAACTTTGAGCTACGGCTTAAGTGATTTAAGAGGTGTTCAGGAAATAATCTCGATTGACTGGAATTCTTCAAATCTGAGTTTTAATCCTGGTTCCGAACTCGCTCCATTTCTCGGAAATGGGGTTTCTGTTCCCGTCCCTTTGGATATATCCGATAGCAATAAGAAATACAATTTTGATATTTCTTTAGAACTTAATGGAAGTGGATACTTACTTGTAGTTCCACTTGGAAAAGAAACCAAAGTTAACCTCAGTGGAAATTGGCCAGACCCAAAATTTTCAGGAGCATTTCTCACAGACACCTCGCAAGTTGATGCGACCAGTTTTGAGGCAGAATGGAAAATATTAAATCTAAATAGGTCGTTCCCCCAGCAGTTCACTGCTATTCCTGAAAATATAGACCAGAGTGCCTTTGGTGTAGAACTTCTAATCCCGGTAGATGAATACCAAAAAAATACACGCTCAGCTAAATATGCCATTCTTCTTATTTCACTGACCTTCATAGCCTTCTTCTTCATCCAACTGTTGAATAAAATACGCGTCCACCCAATTCAATACATTCTAGTTGGCCTAGCATTGTGTCTGTTTTATCTGCTTTTACTTTCACTCTCGGAACACATTGGGTTTTATAAAGCTTATCTCATTGCAGCATTAGCTGTTATCCTGCAAATCACTTTCTATGTGAAAGCGTTGTTAAAATCATGGAAACTGAGTGCATGGGTTTTCGGAATAATTGGGTCGTTGTATGCCTTTATTTATATCATCATTCAAGAAGATGAGTATTCGCTCCTAATGGGAAGTATTGGATTGTTTCTTGTTCTTGGCTTGATGATGTATCTCTCCAGAAAAGTGGATTGGTATTCCCTTCGCAAATCAGAATAAGCCACTGATTTCGGTTGCGACGGCGCCTAGAATCCACTAGCTTTGCACATCTAAAATGAACCCAATGGAGTCACCAATTCGTCAACTAGAACCGAAATCACTTTGGAATAATTTTGCCAACCTAAATGCAGTACCACGAGCTTCCAAAAAAGAAGAACGAGTGAGGCAATTCATGATGGACTTTGGCAAGAAGTTGAACCTTAAAGTTGAAGAGGATAAAGTGGGGAACGTGGTTATTCGCAAACCAGCAACTGCTGGAATGGAAGGCCGCACACCGTTAGTTTTTCAAAGTCATTTGGACATGGTTCATCAAAAGAATGCGGACACCAACTTCGATTTTGAGACGGAAGGAATTCGCATGAAGATTGACGGTGATTGGGTACATGCTGACGGCACCACTTTAGGTGCCGACAACGGAATTGGAGTTGCCACTATCATGGCACTTTTGGAATCTAATGACATCCCACACCCAGCCTTTGATGCGCTTTTCACAATAGACGAAGAAACTGGAATGACGGGTGCCTTAGGACTCGAAGGTAGTTGGCTGGAAGGAAAAATTCTATTGAACCTAGACACAGAAGATGACAACGAATTAACTATTGGGTGTGCAGGAGGTGTAGATGTCACTGCTACCGGTACTTACGAAGAAGAAGAATTAGGTGATGACTTCAAAGGCTTAAAATTAAGCTTAAAGGGACTTTCTGGCGGGCATTCTGGAATGGACATTCATAAAGGTCTTGGAAACGCAAACAAATTGATAAACAGAATCTTGTGGGGGAGTTTCGAGAATTTCGGGATTAGAATCGCCACTATTTCTGGAGGAGGACTGCGAAATGCGGTGCCGAGAGAGTCCCTCGCTACTCTAGCAGTGCCTGAAAATCAATTGAATTCCTTTCGGAATTTTATAACAGATTTTTCGGATGTCTTGAAAAATGAACACGCAACTACAGATCCAAACTTGGAAATCGAATTGGAACATATTGACGTCCCAAAGCACGTTATGCAGGAAGATGCTCAAGATGGCCTTTTGAGTGCAATCTATTCATGTCCAAACGGCATATATAGAATGAGCCCTGACATTGCAGACCTTGTTCAGACGTCAAACAATCTTGCCAAAGTAGAGGTTGCCAAAGGCGCCGTTGCTATTCAATGCCTTACCAGAAGCTCAGTTGATTCCGAGAAAGAAGATTTGGTAGATATGATCACAGCAACTTTTGGACTTATCGGTTGTATTACTGACTCAAGTGGAGATTACCCTGGTTGGCAACCACAGCCCAAATCTGACATAGTAGCTCTAATGCGAGACATCTACGTCAAGAGATTCAGTGAAGAACCTCATGTGATGGCTTGCCATGCTGGTTTAGAATGTGGAATTCTGGGAACAAATTATCCTGAAATGGACATGGTTTCATTTGGACCAAACATTCGAGGAGCACATTCACCAGATGAAAAAGTGCAGATAAGTTCAGTTCAAAAATACTGGGGCTTCCTCTTGGAAACTCTTCAGCAAATTCCGTAGTCCGGTGCATTGCAAAAAGTTCATTCATCGAAAAGGCTAAAAAACCTAGAGATAATTTCTAGATGAAAGCCGTAATTTGTATCTCAAGAAGTTAGAAGTTGTGCAGCTACATGAACTATCTTATTGAAAATTAAAAAATAAATCGGAATTGTTTGTGCTTTCGTATGGGAGAAATGATCGTGAAATGACGGATATAGAAAGCCAAGAATCAATTGATTCTCTTCAGGCTAAATTGAAAGCCCTAACCCAATACGCTCACATCATATCTCATGATGTGAGCGGCCCTATTAGTAATCTTTCGATACTTCTCAA
>CAZKMC010000186.1:0-5880 GCA_964553485.1 uncultured Comamonadaceae bacterium | reverse complement strand
AGGCAGTTGAAAAAACCGGTGCCGATGTGAGCATCCTTTTCGTTCCCCCTGCATTTGCTGCAGATGCCATTCTTGAAGCCGCAGACGCCGGAATCAAGGTGATCGTGTGCATCACGGAAGGAATTCCTGTGAATGACATGGTGAAAGTAAAAGCATTTATCGATCAAAAAGATTGCACGCTCATCGGACCTAACTGTCCCGGAATCATGACCGCTGGAGAAGCGAAGATCGGCATCATGCCAGGCTTCATCTTCAATCCTGGACGGGTAGGCATTGTGTCTAAGTCTGGTACCTTGACTTACGAAGCAGTAGATCAAATTACCAAAGCTGGAATGGGTCAGTCAACTGCCATCGGAATTGGTGGAGATCCTATCATTGGAACCACCACGCTAGACGCAATCCAATTGTTCATGGATGACGACGATACAGACGGCATCGTAATGATCGGCGAAATTGGTGGCGACCTCGAAGTAAAAGCTGCCCGCTGGATCAAAGAAAACGGCACCAAACCCGTTGTAGGATTTATCGCCGGTGTCACAGCACCCGCAGGAAGAACAATGGGTCACGCCGGAGCAATTGTTTCCGGAGAAGAAGAAAGCGCAGAAGCCAAGAAAAAGGTCATGCGCGAGTGTGGTATTCACGTGGTAGATTCTCCTGCGCAGATCGGCTCAAAAATGGCGGAGCTACTGGCGTAGCTAATTACAGATTACAAATTACGAATTAGGTTCGCAGTGCTCACTTTTTGGGGCTTCGCTTCGCTCCCCTATCATATGCTGCTGCAGCATGCCCAGATACACGTGAACACGAGTTTCAGCGGCAATGCGAAGCGAGCATTCAGGAGCCCGCGACCAAAATTTGTAATCTGTAATAGTGCAGTATTGTCCACTGCCGCTCAAGGCATTGACCTCATAACCTCAATACTGCGTCCTTTGGCCCACGTTCCTCCCGTAAAATCTGGAAATGGTACACTGGCACTGTTGGCGCTGGCAGATATCTCGCTGAGGGGGCTTACCGCGCTCCACATGACTCCATCGTAGAGATTGATGTCGAGGGGAAGGCCCTCGTTGATGCAGCGGATCAAGCGATAGATCATGACGAAGTCCATTCCTCCATGACCCATGCTCTTCTCTGAAACCTGCGTCTTGAGGCGTTTCCAGAGGGGATGCTGGTATTTCTCGCGAAGCTCTTTGTACTCGGCATCATCCAACCATTGGTGGCTCCATGAGGGACCCTGGTCCAGGTACATGCGGCTTGGATAGCCTTCATGAACCGCTTTGGTTCCGCACAGCATGTTGATCCTGGAGTAGGGCCTACCGGTGTGCACATCAAACTGTACCATGATGCTTCTGCCTTTGGCGGTTTTGATGAGGGTGGTGCTGACATCGCCACAAGCGAAAGTATTGAAGGGACTGTTGGCATTTTTCGCTGCAAGACTTAGTCCCGCCTCCTTGCTGCTCATGCTCACGAGGTGGTCAAACGTATCTCCTCTTCCAATGTCCATGTACATGCTCACCGGACCAAGTCCGTGGGTAGGGTAGAGGTTTCCGTTTCTGCTAACGTGTTCTTTGATGCGCCATTGGTCCTCGTAGTATTTATCGTCAAGCAACATCACACGAAGATCATGGAGGTAGGCACATTCCGCGTGGGTAAGTTCGCCAAATACACCGTCCTGAACCATGTTCAACACAAACATCTCTTCGTCGTTGTAGCAGCAGTTCTCCAGCATGATGCAGTGTCTGCCGGCCTTTTCAGCCGCCTCGATCAGTTGCCAGCACTCTTCTAAAGTCCTTGCCGCCGGGACTTCTGTAGCCACGTGTTTTCCATATTGCAACGCGAACAAACACATCGAAGTGTGCATGCTCCAGGGAGTGCAAATGATGAGCAGGTCCACATCTTTTCTTCTGGCGAGGTTCTTCCAATCGTCTTCCCCCTTGGTATATAATGTCGGTTTGCTTTTTTGTCTGGTTCGGAGATATTCTGCCCCTTTCATTGCTTTCTTCTCTACCTTGTCTGCAAGGCCAACCACTTCGCAATGTCCTTCTGAGATCAACCAATCGAACATTTCGAGCAGTCCGCTTCCACGGTTTCCCATTCCAATGATCCCCACGCGGACCTTTTTAATAGGCTCCGTTTTTAGTCCCACCGCAGAGCCTGTAGCACGTTTCTCTCCTTTCAACAGGTACTCATTCAACTCCGCAGCACGCAAGGTCGTCGCACTTCCCAACCCCAAAAACGCCGCCGCCGCTCCAGACAACTTTAGAAATTCATCTCTTTTCATGGCTTGAATATCGGAAAAAAACAGTCTTGAGTCTTGAGTTTGGAGTCTTGAGTCTTGAGAGGAAGGAGGAAAGTGAGGAAAGGAGGAAAGGAGGAAAGGAGGAAAGTGAGGAAAGTGAGGAAAGGGGAAAGTGAGGAAAGTGAGGAAAGGTTGAACATGGAAAGTTGACGGCCGAAGCCAGTTCAGTCTACTGCTGTCACCCTGAGTGATTTTGGCCTGCAAGAGTTTTTTCGAAGCCTTTAGATAATTGCCAAAATTGTATCGAAGGGCTTTCAACAACAAATCATCATTCCCCGCCTCTAAACTCATTGCTGGATCAGCTCGCTACTTCATCAAATTGAAATCTGAAACGCTACCACATATTCACCGGTTCATGATATCCTTCAAACTGAAAAGCAGCTGAAAAAAAAGACACGCAGAATTAAACAGGCTTTGATCAATGGAGATGAAGAGATATTGGTGTGGTTGTCTGAAAAAGACTTTGGTAAACGAAGATGCTTACCCATAAAAAGCCCTTCGATACAATTTTGGCAATGATGCCAGGGATTCCACATAACCATTCAAGCCCAAAATCACTCAGGGTGACAACAGTTGTTTGAACTGGCATTAACCCATAACCCATAAACATTTACCCATTACCCATAAAAAGCCCTTCGATACAATTTTGGCAATGATGCCAGGGATTCCACATAACCATTCAAGCCCAAAATCACTCAGGGTGACAACAGTTGTTTGAACTGGCATTAACCCATAACCCATAAACATTTACCCATTACCCATATCACGCTTTAACTCTATGAATCCCTTTCTTATAAGGTGTCCGCAGAATCTCAACCATGCGGCTGTAATGCTCAGGGTCGTTGACGAAATCTACATCACTGGTGTCTACTACTACCACCCTCATATTCTTGTGCTGACGGATGAAGGTGAAATAACTCTTCTGTACTTTAGCGAGGTAGTCGTTTGAAATATTTTGCTCGTAAGCTCTTCCGCGTTTTTTGATGTTTACCTGCAACTGATCTACTTCTGTGTGCAGATAGATCATTAGGTCTGGTTGTGGCAAGTTGGTCTCCATCAACTTGAACATGCTCATGAATAGATCCAGTTCATCTCCTTTCAAGTTGGCTTTTGCAAAGATCAAACTCTTGGAAATGAAATAGTCTGCAATTACAATACTCTGGAACAGATCGCGGTTCTGGAGGTCTTTTTTGAGTTGGCTGAACCTTTCAGAAAGGAAGCTCAACTCAAGGGGAAATGCATAACGATCTGGCTGCTCATAGAACTTGGGAAGGAAAGGATTATCTGCGAATTCCTCTAGTACCAACTTCCCATTAAAGTCCTCGGCCAGTTTGCTGGCCAAAGAAGTTTTACCAGCGCCAATATTGCCTTCAATAGCTATGTATCCGTAGGGGAGGGCCATGTTGAAATGGGGGAGTTATCTGGACAAGCATCTAAAAGTGCGCTTATCGATTGCAAAAGTACGGGATGAATCTTATCTGGTGCAAGTTCATTCAAAGGTTCAAGCACAAACCTTCTGGAAGACATATTTGGATGAGGTAGCACCAGGCGTGGGTGATCTAGGATTTCGTGGCCGAAGAACAATAAATCTATATCTGCCGTTCGCGAGCTATATCCGTCTGAACTTCTCCGCTTGCGACCCATTTGTTTTTCAATGTCCAGAGCGGCATGCAATACTTCCAATGCCGGCAATTGCGTAGAGCAAACAACCACTTGATTCAAGAAAGCTTGGTCTGCTTCAAACCCCCAGGGAGGTGTCTCATAAATTTGCGAAAGTCCGGTCACCGGGCCAATGCGCTGGTGAATACGTTTCTTCATCGCAGACAAAAACACGTGGCGTTGGCCCAGGTTACTTCCCAAAGCGAGATATACATCAGTTTCTTTCACGGCCCAAATATACTTCGGTTAGCCTTTCCACTTTCCGCTCCCCATATTCCTTTTTCCGCTGATGGATTTTGCTCCAAATAATTGAAATGCTCCAAGTACATTTGTGCCACATCTAAATTGATTCAACATGGGAAATTTTTTCAAACAAGTATTGGCCTCATTTCTGGGTTCAGGAGTGGCCTTCCTAGTAACTGGTCTCATCCTCATCTTTATGTTTGTGGCCATCGTGACAACTTCAATCTCAGCCGCTATGGACGGAGACACAGAAGCAAGTGAAACGAAGGTCAAAGATCACAGCATCTTACTAATGGAACTTGATGATCCTATTGTAGAGAGAGCCAACGACAAAGACTTCCAGTTTGACTTCAACACATTTGAGCCAATCACCAATCTTGGTTTGAACCATATCCTGAAGGACCTGGACAAGGCATCGAAAGATGACCGTATAGAAGGAATTTTCCTTGATTTGACTTCGGTAGCAGCCTCTCCCTCTACAATGGAGGAGATTCGTCAGGCATTGATGGATTTCAAATCCAGTGAGAAATGGATCGTGGCATATGCTGAATCGTATTCTTTAGGATCTTATTATTTGGCCTCAACGGCCGATGAAGTTTACATGTACCCAGAAGGGTCATTTGACTTCAGAGGATTGGGTGCGGAACTCATGTTTTTCAAAAACATGCTTGAAGACCTTGAGATCGAAGTTGATATTGTTCGTGGACCTAACAACAAGTACAAAAGTGCCGTTGAGCCTTTTATGTACGACAAGATGAGCGATGCCAATCGCGAACAGATGCAAGTCTTGTTAGATGATATCTGGGACGAGATGTGCAAAGAAATTGGCGCAAGCCGCAACTTGACAGTGGAACAACTGAACCTCATTGCAGATTCAATTGAGATCAGAGTAGCAGAAGATGCGGTTAGAACCGGAATGATAGACGGACTTAAATACCGCGATGAGGTAGTAGATCTACTAGAAGCGAAAACTGGAATCACTCCTTCAGATTCTGACAACGAGGAAGAAGGTGAAAAGGAAGATGACCTTCGTTTGGTAAATCTGAAGAAATACCACAGAGCCAAAGTCAAGAATGAAGATGAAGTTGCTAAATCGGATCGCAGTAAGGACCGTGTGGCAGTTGTGTATGCTGTAGGTGAGATCAGATCTGGCGAAGGTGATGACATGACCATTGGTTCAGATAGGATTGCTCGTGCATTGCGCGAAGCAAGAGAAGACGACAAAGTAAAAGCAGTAGTTCTCCGTGTGAATTCTCCTGGAGGAAGTGCGTTGGCGAGTGATGTGATCTGGCGCGAAACTGAATTGATCAAGGCTGCAGGAAAACCATTTGTGGTTTCGATGGGCGACTTGGCTGCAAGCGGGGGGTATTACATCTCAGCCGGTGCTGATAAGATCTTTGCAAATGAAAATACGATCACAGGTTCAATTGGAGTGTTTGGATTGATCCCAAATGCTGAAGGATTCTTCAACAACAAATTGGGAATTACATTTGACCGCGTAGGAACCAACGAACATGCTGGTATGATGGCCATGACAAAACCCCTTGATGACGCAGAAATGGCTTCTTTGAACGAGTCCGTTGAGCACATCTACGATAGATTCACGCAATTAGTGGCAGACGGCAGAGGAATGACCCAGGCAGACGTGGATGCAATTGGACAGGGACGTGTATGGACTGGTA
>CAZKMC010000185.1:0-5891 GCA_964553485.1 uncultured Comamonadaceae bacterium | reverse complement strand
ATGAAAACTGCAAAGACCAAGACACCGTGTATCAAGTACCTCTCAATTTGCCATGCTTTCAGCGACTTATCACTAAGTTGTCTATAGGGGTCTCCTAATGTTTCCGCCAGTCCGCCACATCCACAGACCCAACTACAATACCAGCGTTTCCCAAAGAAGTAGACAAATACAGGAACAGCCACAAGGATGAGAACTATCCCCCAAACAAGCATAAAAATCCCAAGTGTCCCACTTGCAATTAACTGATCCAAATTCCACCCAAAAAAGAAATCGTAATCAAGGGGCCAGATGTTTTTGAAGTCTGTGCCGGGCATATTGAACCGCGACATAATTTCAGGAATCAAAAACGCGAACGCAATCTGAAAAAAGAGCACTGAACTTGTCCGAAGAATCTGATACTTGTTGTTGCGGTACTTGACATACATTCTAATAGCCATTACCGTCATGACTGTGCAATAAAGCAAACCATAAAGGAACCACCTGTCTGCGGGTTTGTTCTTAATCAGCTCGCTTACCGGATCAACTATTAGAACCCAATTCACTACAAAATCTGGGAAGAAATACAACAAGACATAAAACGACACCAACCACCCAAAAACAATCCATCCAATCCATCCTTTATTTGTAGAGCTTTGATGGAATACATGGTCATTCTTGATGCCTGCAGGCCCCATCAAGACCACTCCTGGAAGAATATACATCAAGCCACCTATGACGGATAATCCGAAGGTAAGAAACAAGATCCAACCGGTGTATTTGGCTGAAGGCGATAGAGAAGCTTCTTTGACCAAGGGAGCCGCAAAATCATGGGCTGAGTCATAAAGCACATCGTCCCATGCCTCATTTGCTCTAGCTTGCTCATTGGACTTTTCGTATATCTCACCAATTGCGGATGAAATTTGAAAAGAAAAATCAAACTCTTGCCCCACTACCTTTTGCTCTAAAACGTCACTTAATAGCGCAGACTGCTTTTCATTGAGTGCATTCAAGTCATCAACTTTCAAGACAAATGGTCCTGAAAAAAGTTGAGCTGTATAAATCACAATCCCCAATACAAGCATTACCAAACCTATCTTTCTAATCCCTTTCATGCTTGTTTAGCTTTTGCAAATATTCGTTTCCAACTCGCTTTTTGAAGACTCAAGTTTTTACTAAACTCTTTATTGAAACTCTTCACTATTTCCGTTTGGTAGCGTCTATAAAACTCAGTATCGAAATTGGCATCTGCCATATGACTGAGCACATAATCAACTGATCGGTTTTCATTCAACCATTGGTCTAGCAGCTCGTGGCGGAGACGTATTCCAAATACATTGACTCCAATTAAGGTTTCGGACTTCTGGTCAAAAACCAACTTCAGACATTTCTCGCCAGTTGAATCCTCCCAATAAAAGGATTTCTCATTCTCCAATGGAACGGCATTCACACTGCCGTAAGTTTGGTATTCTATATCAAAAAACTTAGCTGAATTGAACCAATTTCCAGGCTCATATTTTCTTGGTTTCCCAGATAGCGTAGAAGCTACCACTTCTCCCATCATTCTTCCCGAATACCATACTTGCTCAATTGGTCTCCGTCCTGGCAAAGGCTTTCGTAATTGGACACAATCTCCTATGGCATATACATCTTCTAAGTTGGTCTGTAAGTAGCTGTCTACAAGTATTCCTCGGTCAATTTCAAGTTCTCCTCCTTTTAACCAATCTACATTGGCCCTGACCCCCGCGGTAAGTCCTACAAGTTGGCAATCAATGATTTCACCAGTTGAGGTTTTGACTCCTTTCGCTCTTCCGTTTTCGTCGGAGATGATTTCCGCAAGCTCTGTTTCAAAACGAAGGTCTATTCCATATTTAATGAGGTGTCTTGAGACGAGAGAACCTTCTTCCTCGGGCAAGACGTTGCCCCAAAACTTAGACTCCCGAATTAAAAACACACAGTGAATACCTCTTGTATGGAGCATTTCTGCCAATTCAACCCCGATCAATCCACCTCCAACTATGACAGCGATCTTCACTTTTTTCTTTGCTTCTGAAATAAGTGGTGGATGGGTATTCTTTTCGAGCAATTCCAAATCTTGATAACTGTACATCCCTTGCACACCTTTGAGGTCTTGTCCTGGCCAACCAAACATATTTGGTGTTGAACCAACGGCTAAGATCAACTTGTCATAACCCAAAATTTCGCCTCCTTTGAGCTCCAGGCTTCTTTGGCCGAAATGCACTTTTTCGACATGGTTAAAAACCAAATCAATCCGGTTCTTTTTCCAGAAGAAATCTTCATAAGGTTTTGTGTGGGCATAGGTCATGTGGCCCATGTAGATGTACATCAAAGCCGTTCTAGAGAAAAAATGCTCGGTTTCAGAAGAAATCACCGTGATTTGAGAGTCGCATTGTTTCCTGATATGGCGCGCAGCAGTAATGCCCGATATCCCATTCCCAATAATCACAATATGCTGCATGAATCTCAGTTTTCAGTTTTGTTTATAGACCCTCAAGTTGTGGTAAAAGTAGCTTGAGTCAGCGGCGTGGAAATCACAATATATTCACAAAGTATTCAAAGGACGCTTCAAAGCATGAAACTATCCTGACAAATACCAATTTAACTACCTTTGCAGCCGCAATGCAACCCTACAGAAAAATAGCATTTTATACACTCGGCTGTAAACTCAACTTTTCAGAGTCCTCATCCATTGCTGCATCTTTTCAGGAAGCCGGCTACGCAAGAGTGGAACTTGAAGAACAGCCAGATGTAGTTGTGATCAATACCTGCTCTGTGACAGACCATGCAGATAAAAAATGCCGCAACATTGTAAGGCGCGCATTGTCTAGCAATCCAAACGCTTTTATTGCTGTGATTGGCTGTTATGCCCAGCTGAAGCCCAAAGAAATTGCGGAAATCCCCGGTGTTGACATGGTCCTTGGGGCCAATGAAAAGTTCAACTTGCCAGAACATATTGGTGCTGGGGACAAGCTTGATGAGCCAGTGATCTTCAATGAAGAGATCAAACAAACCCGCGAGTTTGTGCCTTCATTTTCTTCAAATGACCGCACACGTACCTTCCTCAAAGTGCAGGATGGTTGCAATTACTTTTGTGCATTTTGCACTATTCCGCTGGCGCGAGGAAGAAGCCGCAGTGCCAATGTTGCATCAACTGTAGAGCAGGCCAAGTTAGTCTCGGCTAAAGGAGTGAAAGAAATAGTCCTCACTGGAGTGAATATCGGCGACTTTGGCACCGCCCACGGTGAAACCTTTCTAGATCTCATCAAAGAATTGGATAAGGTTGAAGGAATTGAACGTTTCAGAATTAGTTCTATTGAACCGAACTTATTGAGCAATGAAATCATTTCATTCTGTGCGCAATCAAACAAGTTCGTACCCCACTTCCACATCCCTTTGCAATCTGGTTCTGACGCGGTTTTGAAAAGCATGCGCAGAAGATATCTGACTGATCTCTATGCAGATAGAATTGGCCAAATCAAGCGACAAATGCCGGATGCGTGCATTGGGGTTGATGTAATTGTTGGCTTTCCCGGAGAGTCTGAAGAAGACTTTGACGCGACATATAAATTTCTTCTGGAATTGGACATCGCTTATTTGCACGTGTTCACTTATTCTGAAAGACCAAACACCACTGCCCTGCGCATCCAGGAAGTTGTTCCAATTGGAAAGCGACAAGAACGAAACAAGAAATTGCGCATACTCAGCTTGAAAAAGAAACGTGCTTTTTACGAATCGCAACTTGGCAAACCTGCAGAGGCATTGCTGGAGGCTACAGAGCAAGATGGATTCATGTATGGATTCACCCGAGAATATGTAAAAGTAAAACTGCCTTACAGAGAAGAACTGGTCAATCAATTGGTTCGGGTAGATTTGGAAAAAATAGAAAGTGAAGGACACGTCATTGCCAAATTGGCTGAACCCGTATCAAACTAAACATGTACCCAAACCTTTATTACGTCTTTTTTGACATTTTTGGAATTGATGTCCCTTTTCTTAAGCTGATCAATTCTTTCGGCTTTTTTGTCGCACTGGCTTTTATCATAGGCTCATGGGTTCTAGGCAAAGAATTGAAGCGCAAGGAGGAAGAAGGACTCATGCAAGCAGAGAAAAAGACTATTGAGCCAGGAAAACCTGCCACACCTTTGCAAATTGCTGGGAATGCATTCTTTGGGTTTTTGTTTGGCTACAAGTTCGTCTACCTAGCTATCAATAGTGGGAAGCTTTTTGACGGGACTACTTTGCCTCAAGAGCACATCTTCAGTAGCGACGGAAGCTGGTTATGGGGAATTCTATTCGCTGTTATTTTCGGAGCCTACACATGGTGGGAAGGACAAAAAGCAGCTAAGGCCAACCCGGAGAAAAAGGAAGTTGTTTTTCATAAGTATGAATATGTAGGTGCTATCACTCTGGTGGCTGCAATCACCGGAATAATAGGTGCTAAGCTTTTCCACTTGTTCGAAAACCCAAAAGAGTTCTTTACCTTCTTTGCCAATCCGAGTCTGGATAGTTTCTTGGCAGGACTCACCATTTACGGTGGCTTGTTGGTTGGAGGTACTTTGACCTATTTGTATGCGAAAAGAAAAGGCATTCCCGGATTGCATTTATTGGACTCAGCCTCACCAGGACTGATTCTTGCTTATGGGGTAGGAAGAATTGGGTGCCAGATTTCTGGTGATGGAGACTGGGGAATTCCTAACCTAAATCCAAAGCCAGGTTGGTTGAATTGGCTGCCAGATTGGATGTGGGCCTACCATTACCCCAACAATGTGAATCAAGTATATGGTCCTCGTGCAGCGGGCTACACTGGAAAGCTCATTAAGGAAACAGACCCCTGGCCAATCTTTCCAGAATACGGCACCTATCTAGATCCTGCCGTTTACCCAACTCCATTCTATGAAACGATGATGGCTTTTGCCATTTTTGGAATCCTGTGGGCCTTGAGAAAACGCATAAAGACACCTGGAATTGTTTTCGCAATTTACCTGATGTTCAATGGATTTGAACGGTTTTGGATAGAGAAGATTAGAGTCAATTCTACGTATGAGATCTTCGGGTCTCAAATCACGCAGGCAGAAATCATCTCCACCTTGATGTTTTTGACGGGGCTTGCTCTGATCTTTATTTTCAGAAACAGATCCAAAACCTTGCCTCATGCTTGATGCAAAAAAAAGTCTTCTTCAAAAACTTATTCAGGTAAGTAAAGAAGTTGGAGATTTTATCAAAGCTCAGCAACTATCTCCAAATGAAATAGAAGAAAAGAGCTTCAATAATTTGGTTTCAAGGGTAGACAAAGAAGCCGAACAGAAATTTGTTTCGCGCTTGTCGCAATTACTCCCTGATGCCGGTTTTATTGCTGAAGAAGGCACAGGCTCTCCTATCGATGGTGGATACAACTGGATCATTGACCCTTTAGACGGCACCACTAACTTCATTCACAATATCCCATTCTATTGTACAAGTGTAGCATTGCATGGCCCTGATGGACTCGTATTAGGTGTGATCTATGAACCACATTTGAAGGAATGTTTTTCTGCCATTCGGGGAGAAGGAGCTTGGTTGAATGAGAAGCCCATTCGTGTATCCTCAGCTTCTGAATTGTCCAAGACATTGTTGGCTACCGGATTTCCTTATGATGATTTTGGCCGACAAGAAGCTTATATGGAGCTGCTAAAAGATTTCACCACAAACACTCGGGGAATTCGAAGACTCGGCAGTGCGGCGCTTGATTTGGCCTATGTAGCCTGTGGTAGATGTGATGCGTTTTATGAATACGGCCTCAATCCGTGGGATGTAGCTGCCGGAATTCTGATTGTGGAGGAAGCCGGTGGAAAGGTGACGGGATTCCAAGAATCTGATGACCCGATTTTCGGAGCAGATATTCTTTCTTCCAATGG
>CAZKMC010000184.1:0-5912 GCA_964553485.1 uncultured Comamonadaceae bacterium | reverse complement strand
CTCAAACAGCTTTTGCTTATGCAGTTGATATTTGGGCCAGCAACCTCACCTCCGGTGTTCCAGTAGTTGTGGATGCCACATGGGCTTCATTGAGTGGTGGCACATTGGGATTTGCTGGTGCTGAGGCTTATTACCGAAACTTCTCCGGAGCACCTCAATTCAACACATTCTATCCCGTGGCGCTTGCCAATAAATTGCACGGCAGTGATTTATCGCCGTCTCAGGTAGATATTTCCTGCACCTTCAATAGTAATTTCACCTGGTATTTTGGTACGGATGGAAATACGCCCGGGGGACAATATGATTTTGTATCCGTAGTGCTTCATGAGTTGGGACATGGGCTTGGGTGCATTGGATCTGCGAACGTAAGTGGTGGTCTCGGATTTTGGGGCCTGTCTGGCGACCCTATCATTTACGATGAATTTATGGAAGAAGTTGGGGGAACAGATGTGACCAACTACACCAGTGGATCATCCGCTTTAGAAGCCGTATTGACTGGAAACCAGTTGTATTGGAATGGAGCCAACGGTATGGCCGGAAATAGCGGAATTCGTCCACGCATGTATGCCCCTACCACTTGGAATGGTGGATCCAGTTATTCGCATTTGAATGAGGGAACGTATGGCTCCGGAAATCCAAACTCCCTCATGACGCCATTTTTAGGAAGCGCAGAAGCCATTCATGATCCGGGGCCCATTATGTACGGGATGTTTGCAGACATGGGATGGGATGTGGGAGGGTGTGCCATTACCGGAATTTTTCCTACCACTCAAACCGAATGTAATCTAGGAAACAACACATACAACCAGAACGTCTTGATTGAATTTGACAATGCCCCTGAGACTGGACTGTTGAGTGTAAATGGAAACTTGTATATCATCAATTCAAGTCCCCAAACCATCACTTTAAGCGGTTTGGACAGCAATGGTCTGACCGTAGATGTAACTGCATTTTTCTCAGCTGACCCAGAATGTTCGTTGACCAACTTCGATGCATTCACTGCACCTGAACCTTGTTGCCGGAACATCCGGATTTCTCAAGCCGATCCTTCCATCAATCAATTTTCATTGAAGAATTTCGGCACATGTCAGATAGACATCTCTCAGTATAAAATTATTTCTGGAAGTCAATTTGCTACACTGAACACACTCAATGTTCTTTCTGGCTTGCTGACGGTGAATGGCGGAAGTACTGTGATCTTGGAATGGCCTGCATGGACACCAGACCCATCTGGCATTGATCTGGCGTTGTTCTTACCCAATTCCTCCTTTACAAATCCAGACAATATTGTGGATTTTGTGCAGTGGTTAGACACCGGAAACCCCAGAGAAGCGGTGGCAAACATAGCGGGATTGTGGACCTCTGGAACAACGGTCATGAATGCTTCACCCTACACCTATTTTGGAAATGGCGTGCAATATGGAGTTGATTTTTGGGAAGGATATGTGCCACCATGTAGCATAGATGCAGTTACCGCAGGAACCCAAACTGCTTGTGATCCATTGACAAACTTGTATACTCAGGAATTGAGCATCTCTTTCACTTCTCCACCTTCCACTGGAAGCCTGAATTTACTTGGACAATCGTTTGCCTTTGGTACATCTCCAACTTCCGTAACCCTCGCAGGATTGTTAAGCGACGGTAACAATGTAAGCTTTGGAATTTACTTTACAGATCAAACCAGTTGTGTGAATGTCTTTCTCGATGCATTCACCGCACCTCCAGGCTGTGGATGCCCCACTGACTTCACCGGAGATGGCGTCACAGACATTCAAGACCTGCTCTTCTTTTTGGCAGAATACGGTTGTACAGAGAATTGTGTAGCAGATTTGAATGGAAATGGCAGTACCGGTTCTGAGGATCTTTTGGATATACTGGCGGCTTTTGGTAGTAGTTGTGATTGAGGAATAGAGGAATAGAGGAATAGAGGAATAGAGGAATAGAGGAATAGAGGAATAGAGGAAAGTAAAAGGTTAAATGTGGAAGGTGGAAAGTGGAAGGTTATAATTAGGGAGATTCACTTAATGACGACCATTTTTGAATTGCTCCATCCATTTACCGCACTGACCAGAATGGTGTAAAATCCTAGACTCAAGTCAATTACGTTGATATCTGCGGGCTATTGAAAGACTGCCGTCAAATACAACTAATCCAAGGTAGGGTTGGAGGGTTCGTTAGCTATGCGCCCTAAACCGATAGTCTGGTAACGGCTTGCAAAAACATTAGAGACGGACGGCTCCCAGCCGTCCCAGAATGATCAATATATCTGCAACATTTTTCTGAACGCCTGGGATTGACCTGTTCTTTATCCGCAACAGCATTCCCAGGACGGCTGGGAGCCGTCACTCTCTGTGGTGGGTCCAACAAGATTAAGGGCGCAAGGATGAACCAAAAAAAAGGGCCTCGTTAACCGAGGCCCTAATCATTTATATAGTTGTTGTAGAATTTGGTTGCTATCTTGAAATGGTGAATTTTTTGCTCCGAATGCGGTCTCCGTCCAAAATCAGAAATACATATACAGAATCAAGTAAGTCAGCTATGAGCACGCGCATTTTCTTTTTTGTCATGGTACCCGATTTCAATATACTCCCGCTAGGGTCGCAGATATCGAAGATGGGCTTGTTGGTCTTTGGGACGTAACTGATTTCCAGAAATTTCTGGTCCTCACTCAGCTGTAGGCTGGGATTGTGGAAAAAGTCTAACATATAATTTCGTAATGCAGTTAATAAAGGTTTTCTCTCTTACGAAAAAGTCCTTCGAAAGTTTCATGCTCGAAATGCACGTTCTTCCTATCTTTCGGTGCACATGCACCCACTCAAGGCATATATAGTTGACGATGAAGCACATGCGAGAGAAAATCTCAAAATGCTTCTGGACGAATTTTGTCCCGAGATCAAGGTAATTGCCTCTGCAGGAAGCGTCTCAGAGGCTGAAGCGGGAATCAGGGAGCTCAACCCGGATGTGGTTTTCCTGGACATCCGCATGCCTAGTGGAGCAGAAGGATTTGAACTGCTGAAGTCACTCAAAGACATCCCCTTCCAAGTGGTCTTCGTCACGGCCTTCAAGGATTACGCGATTCGCGCATTTCATGCCAATGCCATCCATTACATCCTGAAGCCCATCGATATTGAAGACCTGCAACATGCGGCGCACAAACTAGCAGAAATCCATGCGCAGTTTGCGGAGGACGGCACCCAACAATCTACCTACCTGGAATCTATCCACCAGCTTGGAGAGACGCTCAAGTCCACTACGGGTCCTCGGAAAATCACCCTCTACCATTCCAAGGGATTCCGGATCGTGGAAGACAACAAGATCATTCGACTGGAAGCTGACGGCAACTGCACCCAATTCCACTTTGCCAATCAGGAAAGATATCTGGACACCAAAACGCTCAAGGTGTTTGAGGACATGCTCAACCCTGAAAAATTCTGTCGTATTCACAAGTCGCATATCATCAATTTGGATCACCTAGTAGAGTATAGAAACACCGAGGGACCCATGGCCATTATGGACAATGGAGATGAAGTTCCAATTTCTCGTTCCAAGCTCAGCGTTTTTCTCACGATGGCTCGTAATCTGTAACCATTCGATCTGTCTGGACTACCTTTCAATAGCTGTGAACTACAGTTCAATCAAGCACCCTGAGCAACTCCGGCTTTCGCCTTATCTTGTCTAAAAGCACTACATTATGAGCAGGAAGATCCATGCACTGATAGTTGACGACGAAGAATTTGCCCGGGAAAACCTGCGCATGATGTTGGAAGAATATTGTCCCGAAGTACACATCCTTGCAACCGCAGGAAGTGCCAAAGAAGCCCACCAACTTGTTGAAGAATTAGATCCGGATGTCGTCTTTTTGGACATCATGATGCCCGGAAGTGATGGCTTTTCATTCCTCAAGGAATATGACGAACGCAACTTTGCCGTAGTCTTTACTACTGCACACAATGAACATGCTCTCAAGGCCATCAAGCAACAAGCAATCGATTATTTAGAAAAGCCAATACACATTGGTGAGCTGCAGGCTGCTGTGAAAAAGGTGGAAGATCTCCTCGCGCTACAGCGCAACAGCAACCTTTCAGACGAAAGACTTTCCCGCATTCTGGAAAACATTGCCCTGGACAACTCTGTAGAAAAAACCGCCATTCCAACCCGAGACGGCCTTGCTATTGTGAAGAATACGGAGATCATTCACTTGGAGGCGAATGAAAGCTACACCACAATTTTCCTCACAGACAACCGCAAATACGTCAGCAGCAAGACCATCAAAACGTATGAAGACCGGCTGAACAAGAGCATGTTCTTCCGCATCCATAAATCCCACATCATCAACGTTTCTCACCACCTCAAAGAGTTCAATCGAAGCGCAGGAAATGTAGCTGTGATGAGCAACAACAAAGAAATTCCAATTTCCAGACGCAAATTGGGGGTATTCCTTGATCGGATTTCCAATCTTTGAGGCATGCGAATTCGCCTGCTGATCCTTCTTTTTATTTTGCCCCTTTCGCTGTGGTCTCAGCGCTACGGATTTCTAGATTGGTCTACTGATGAAGGTCTTGCTCAAAGTCAGGTGCGCAGTATTGAACAAGATCATTTGGGGTATTTGTGGATTGGAACCTTGGGTGGAGTAAGCAGGTTCAACGGCACCAGTTTTGACAATTTCTCCAAGCAGGACGGGCTTCACAACAACCAGGTAAATAGCATCTATCAGCTTAACAATCAGAGCATTGCGCTAGGCGCTATTGGTGGCCTGTCCATTTTCGATGGGCACACTTTCGAGACCATCCTTTTCCCAGAAGCGCAAAGAACTGCCCAAGTCAACCACATGTATGAAGATGGCGAAAATCGGCTGTGGGTGGGCACAGAAAAGGGACTCTTGTGCCTAAAAAACGGAACTTGGATCTCGCTAGAACACATCTCTGACTTTCCTGGAAATACCCATATAAAACGTATTGCACCTACTTCAAACGGTCTTTTGATCGCTTGTAAGGAGGGTATTTGCGCTCTGCGCGAGGAAGATTGTTCCTGGGAACTCAAGGATACGCAGTTGGGAGCGTCTATCATGGATTTCTATCAGAGCGGCTCTCAATGGTGGATTGCAACTATAGGAAAAGGATTGATCATTTATGACCAAAAAGAGCTTCAGTCTTTTGGTCCCGAGGAAGGCCTCCGCAGCCGGAATATTTCTGGAATTGAAAGTGATGGAAAAGGGGGAGCTTGGTTGAAATCTCGGGATGGACTATTTCATTTCGACGGAAAATCCATGTTTTCGGAATATTCAGACAAAGAAGGACTTTCAACTTCTGATGTTCGGGCGTTGTGTGTGGACAAACAGGGAATTTTATGGTTGGGAACCAATGGTGGAGGCCTGCAAAAATTCACTGGCGAATCCTTTCGGTATTACACCACAGAACAAGGCTTAAGCGGAAACATCGTAATGAGCGTGGTGATGGAGCAAGACAGCACCTGGTGGTTCAGCACTTATGACAATGGCATTACCCGGAAGCGAGGCGAGGAATGGACCTCGTTTGGATTGGAAGAAGGCCTTCCCAATACACGGGTATGGACCAGTTTGATCGATAGCAAAAAACGCATTTGGTTTGGGACTTCTGGGGGATTGGCCTTGTGGAATGGGAGTGGGTTTGAGACTTTCGACACTTCACATGGCCTACCTCACAAACAAGTACTCAGTGTTTTTGAAGGTCTGGAGGGACATTTATACGCTGGCACTGCGAAAGGGCTTTGCAAGTTCAATGAGGTCACCTCACAATTTGAGAGCGAAGGACAAATACCTGCCCACAAAGTGAGAAGCATAGACGCTGAATCGAACGGTGATCTGTGGGTGGGAACAAATGGTGGCGTGTACGCATTGTCTGAAGCAGGGGTCTTGCATTTTTCAGAAGAAGATG
>CAZKMC010000183.1:0-5922 GCA_964553485.1 uncultured Comamonadaceae bacterium | reverse complement strand
TTCTTTTGTTGTAGACAATACTGATTTAACAATCGATGAGCAGTTTCAGTTTATTTTGTCTCAAGTGCACAAGAAATTGGAGCAATTGGACAGCACCAAAAAAGTGTCTAGTAACTGATTGCTTTCTTCCATTAATCGTACTTGAATTTGAATAGCTGTGGCTTGATTCTTGCCCTTTACTACTCAGTGTTGAAAAGTTGTTTCTGACCGCTCTTCAGCAGCACTTAGCAGTAGTAATTTTGACCTACAAGCCCGCATTCAAAAATGATCCAATTTCTTCGTGTCTATTTACTAATTTCTCTGCTGTGCTTTGGCTATTCAACCTCCTTTTCGCAAGTCGTTGAAAACTTTAGACCTCCCGTTTTCTTATCGGGCGAACATCAGTGGTCAGACTCAGTGTTGTCTCAACTAACTCTGGAAGAAAAGATTGGGCAATTATTTATGGTGGCAGCCTATTCTAATGGAGATGCCGAGCATGTTTCTGAAATCGAGCAACTCATACGAGAATACAAAATTGGAGGTCTGATTTTCATGCAAGGTGGTCCTCATCGCCAGGCTCAACTCAATAATAAGTTTCAAAATACATCAAGTGTCCCGCTCCTAATAGCAATGGACGCAGAATGGGGACTAAGTATGCGATTGGACAGCACCGTTCGTTTTCCTAGGCAAATGTCCTTGGGAGCTGCAGCAGATGAACAATTGGCCTATGACTATGGGGCATATATGGCAGAAGAACACAAAAGAATGGGAGTTCATGTCAGTTTTTCTCCAGTGGTAGATGTCAATAACAATGCTGATAATCCTGTGATAGGGAGCAGAGCATTTGGAGAGGAAAAAGAATTGGTAAGCAGGCTAGGAAGTGCTTACATGCGTGGTCTACAAGACAATGGAGTTCTGGCCACAGCAAAACACTTCCCAGGACATGGCGACACCGATCAGGATTCGCACAAAACCTTACCGATCATTAGCTATACGAAGGAAAGATTGGATAGCATCGAACTGGCGCCTTTTAAACGTTTGATTGGTGAAGGTCTTGGAGGGATGATGATAGCACATTTGATAGTTCCAGCCTTGGACACAACCGAATCTTTGGCTTCCACGTTGAGCATACCTATTGTCACCGATTTGCTTCGAAATGAATTGGGTTTTGACGGACTCATTTTTACGGATGCTCTTAATATGAAGGGTGTCAGTGATTTTTGGGAATCGGGTGAACTTGAAGTGAGAGCGCTGATGGCTGGAAATGATGTCTTGCTCTTCCCTGGAGATGTGCCTACGGCTGTTGATCGGATTCTTGAAGCCGTGGAACTTGGTGTTTTGACGGAATCTCAAATTGACGAGCACTGCCTTCGTGTTTTGCAGACCAAAGAATGGTGTGGCTTAGATAACCCTGAAAATGCTTTGGTTAGTGAGCAAAACTTATTTGCTGATTTAAACTCTCCTCGGGCTTTAGCCCTGAAGCAAAGGGTGATAGAAAGCTCCTTGACCGTTCTTAAAAATCCCGCGATCATTCCTTTTAAAACTCGGCAAATTCCGGAAATAGCTGTGCTGCAGTTTGGCAAGAACGGAGAAGCATTTGAATCTGCGATTCAGAAATTTGGTAAGGTGAAGGTCTTTAATCTTCCTAAAAATCCTGATTTCCAAACTAGCCAAGACATCGTTGATGAATTGTCAGAGTACAAAACGGTGATTATCAACCTCTTACAAACTAGCAACAGCACTTCCATTAATTATGGAATTACCAATCAAAGCATCCGGATTGCAAATGCCATTAACACCAATACTCAGGTAATCCTAAACGTTTTTGCCAATCCTTATTCGCTAAAAAAATTGACTGGGGTTGACAAAATGGATGGATTGGTAATTGCTTATCATGACGACGACATGACCCAAGAAATTGTTGCAGGACTGATGTTTGGGGCCAACTTGGCTAAGGGTCAGCTTCCAGTGACCGTTAATGGAAGGTTTCCTGCGTCAATGGGAAGTCCATTACTTGATCGAACAAGGTTGTTCAAAAGTGCACCCGAGTTTGTGGGCTTGAATTCAGCAGACTTCACATATATAGACACTATTGCACTTTCTGGAATCAGAGAACATGCATATCCTGGATGCCGAGTACTTGTTGCACATCAAGGCGCTATTATTTGGGACAAGTCCTATGGCTATCACACCTATGAAGAAAAGCGGCCAGTGGATGAATCAAGCATTTACGATTTGGCCAGTATTACCAAGATTGTTGCATCTACCGCAGCAATCATGAAGCTTGAAGAGCAAAAGATGGTTGACATGGACTACAGTTTGTGTGACTATGTGAACATCCCAGACACTGCTTCTCACTATCAGATAAATCTACGTGAGATGATGTCTCACTATGCAAGGTTGAAATCATGGATTCCTTTCTACTTGAACACCTTAGAAAAGGGGCAGCTTCGAAAAGACCTTTACCGTACTCAACCCATTCCAGGTTATTGCACACAGGTTGCCGAAGGATTGTATATCTGTGACAGTTATGTTGATTCCATGCATACGGCAATTTTGAAAAGTGATTTGATCAAAGACCAGCATTACAACTACAGCGATTTGGGATATTATTATCTCCAACAGCTTGTATACAATGTAACTGGCAGGCCACTGCAGGAGTATGTACAGGACACTTTCTACTCTCCATTGGGCCTGAAAACGATGGGGTATTTACCATTAGAAAAATTTGAGTTGGATCAAATTGTACCAACTGAATTTGACATGCTCTTCAGAGGACAACTTATTCATGGCCATGTACATGACCCAGGAGCGGCCATGCTTGGAGGTGTAGGTGGTCATGCGGGTATTTTTTCAGATGCCTTTGACTTGGCAATCATGATGCAGATGTTCATGAATGGGGGTACATATGGCGGTCAACGCTATTTATCGGAAGAAGTGATTACAGAATTCACACGTGCTCACTATTTAGATGATGACAATAGGAGAGGAATCGGTTTCGACAAACCCGCTTTGATCCCTAATACAGGGCCAACTTGTCCAGATGCAAGCTTTTCTAGCTTTGGGCATTCAGGTTTTACAGGAACTCTTGCTTGGGCAGACCCAGAACACGACTTGGTTTATGTATTTTTGTCGAACCGGGTGTATCCAAACGCAGACAACCGCAAATTGCTTTCGATGAATATCCGAACGGACATTCAGCAAGTGATTTACGACGCACTGAGGAACGCCCGTCTTAATCAGATTCCGAATCCGTTCTTCCCTGATTTTAAGGCGGAACGCTAATAGTGAAAATCACATATGAAGATTGGAATAGTCTGTTATCCCACATTTGGTGGAAGTGGCGTAGTTGCCACAGAACTGGGCAAGGCATTGGCAGAGAAAGGGCATGAAATTCATTTCATTACTTATAACCAGCCTGTTCGTTTGGGAAGTTTTCGAAAGAATATTTTTTATCACGAGGTAGCTGTAGCTGAGTACCCCCTTTTTGATTACCCCCCCTATGAGTTGGTTCTTACCAGCAAGATTGTAGACGTTGCCAAATATGAAAAGCTGGATCTTTTGCATGTACACTATGCAATTCCACATGCATCTGCCGCTTACATGGCAAAGAAAATCTTGGAGGACGAACATATAGACTTGCCCTTCATTACTACTCTTCACGGAACGGATATCACACTTTTGGGAAGAGACGCATCTTTTGAACCTGTCATATCTTTTGCCATCAACAAAAGTGATGCTGTGACGGCAGTATCTCATAGTTTGCGCAATGACACTTACAAATTATTTGGGGTGAACACAGAAATTGAAGTCATTCCAAACTTTGTTCGCATGGACTCATTTAATTTCGAAGCTAATGAGGAATTGAGACTCGCTCATGCCCCCAATGGAGAAAAGATTCTGGCTCACATTTCGAATTTTAGAAAGGTAAAACGAGTAGATGATATTGTTCGGGTTTTTGCAGAAGTAAGAAAAAAGATACCATCCAAATTGTTGTTGGTTGGAGATGGTCCTGAACGCAATCACATTGAAGCACTTTGCCGAGAACTAGGAACGTGTGAAGATGTTATTATGCTTGGTAAATTGAAAAACCCAACGGAAGTTCTTTCCATTGCAGACCTTTTTATGCTTCCTTCTGAATCTGAAAGTTTTGGATTGGCAGCCTTGGAAGCAATGGCAGCAGGTGTCCCTGTAATATCAACTAATACCGGTGGAATTCCTGAGGTAAATAGGCATGGGGTTTCAGGAATGATGAGTGATGTTGGCGATGTTGACGACATGGTGAAAAATTCAATTTACTTGCTTGAAGATCAAAAGCGTTGGGAGAAATTCAGCAAGAGCGCAAAGAAACGAGCTGCTGAATTTGATCTTCATGCTATTCTTCCCTTGTATGAGCGTTTGTACGAGTCTGTCACATCCAAAAAAAGCATTCCTTCATGAACGCCCCTGAAGAACCTCGTTTTATAGGCTCTAGAATTTCATTTGTTCACAAGAAAGACCTGTTAACAGTTATCATTACCCAAGAAGTCGAAAAATGGAAGATGGCTGCTTTGCTTGGGTGGTTAATCCTTTGGTGTGGTGTAGGAGCTGTTTTTATCTACAATTGGCTCAATGGTTCTACTAGTTCTGACCGCCTCTTTTTTGCCATTGCCAGCGCATTTTGGGCATTTTTTCTCGTCCGTATAGGCAAAGTTTATATCTGGCGCATCATAGGCCGCGAAATGATTCGAATTGACCTCAACGGAATGAGTATCAAGAATGCCTACGGCAATTTCGGAAAAGCCCAGCGCTTTCATTTGGAAAACATCAAAGAGTTTGGCGTAATCAACTACGATCCAAACAAGTTCTTTCAATTTATGGATAGGGCTTTTTGGACCTTGGGCGGTGATGCCATTGGGTTTAAACACAGTGGAAAACGATACCAATTTGCCAAATTAATCAATGACCGAGATGCAGGATTACTCCTCCGCCTTATGGATAAAGCAATGAGAGACATCCAAAAACTTCAAAAGCGTCAAGAATCCTGAAGGAAACTTAACAAAGCTGCCTCATAACCAAATACCCCCAATCCTGAGATTGTTCCTTTACATTTCCCAGCAATCAGTGAAATGTGCCTGAAATTCTCTCGGGCATGCACATTGCTGATATGAACTTCTATCACAGGCGTTTCAATGGCTGATATTGCATCCCGCAGAGCAATACTCGTGTGTGTATATCCACCGGGATTAAATACAATTCCGTCTGAATCAAAGCCATTTGCATGCAGTGCATCAATAAGTTCACCTTCGATATTAGATTGAAAATGAGAAATCTGAATATCTGGATACTTGTTCTTAATATCTTCAATCAAACCAATCAATCCCCTACTCCCGTATATTTCTGGCTCCCTTACACCGAGAAGGTTCAAATTAGGCCCGTTGATTATGACTATCTTTTTCATAGGATTTAGGTTATGCGCAGTTCCTTATGTGCATTCACAAACAGCACATTCCCAATATCATCATATCCTTCAAAAAGATCTCCTTTCTTACTAAGAAGTTCATCGTCGTTAAACCCTAGGATGGTGATGTCTGCGTCTTTAGAATGTGCATTGACTGAAATACGATAATCTGCTCCTTTTTCTTGTCGCACTAACTGCACATTTTTATGAGAAATAGGAAGCCTTCCTGTGCGAATCAGATTGTTGAGCCTTTCCTCTTTTTGCTCCTTATCGTCATCATTATGAATGCTGTATACGGAAATACTTCCTTTAGACCAATCAGGGTGACCTAGTAAAATATACCCTAGCAAAATGATTAAGTTCGCGTTTTCATAATCACTGCTGGTAATCCAAAGGTGAATTTGCCTATGATATCCAAATCCACGTAAAGTAGATTGAAGCAGGCAGATATCTAGGTCGGCAGCTTTGAGAAGACTAAAATTCTCAATCATCTGATTTAGATT
>CAZKMC010000182.1:5662-5923 GCA_964553485.1 uncultured Comamonadaceae bacterium | reverse complement strand
GATTTCAAAAGATGGTATTTCTAAAAGCTTCAATCGTTTCTGTACTCCAAAACGATTTTTTAGGGTTTCTTTTGCTTGATTGAGAAGTTCTTTGTTCTTACAGGTTACTACAATGTCTATATCTCCAATTAAAGCTTCTATAATCGAAAGGGTAACATTTTCTACAGATTCACTTTCTTTGTGATTGGTAGATGGCCAAATCAACCAAATTGCTTCTTGAGTTTCAAACTCGGCTGGTTGATTTATAACTACTAAATCATT
>CAZKMC010000182.1:3749-5652 GCA_964553485.1 uncultured Comamonadaceae bacterium | reverse complement strand
GATGTACAACGAGCGACTATAATCCATTAATTAGGCAAAAACTCGATCACCACCTTACGGTCATCGGGATTAACCGCCTCAGAGCGGGTATCGCCAAAATAGTTCACTAGAACCCGTTGACGGGCTATGCCACTTGCCAAGATGTATTGGCTTACTTGCTTGGCGCGCAGCTGGGAGAGACGAAGGTTGGCTTCTTTGTTCCCCACCTTGTCTGCGTAGCCTGTCACCATGATCTTCATAAATGGATTTCTGGCCAGAATGTCGATGATCTCATTGAGCATCAGCTTGTTGTTCACGTTGAGGCTGGTTGAACCTAGGTTAAAACGGACATCAATGTTGGTAGGGAGGTTGGTGGTAGCGGGTCTATTAAATCCCCCGCCTGTAGAAACCCCGCCAGAAGCTATTGGATCAGAGATTTCAATTGGCACATCTCCTGATACTAACTGGACAATCATTTCTCGTAGGTCATTGATCTGCAATTGCAAGGCACTGTTGGTGGCGTCTTGCTGTCTGCGATTGGCCTCTGCTTGCCCCTGCCGAATATCATTCATTTCGGATTGAAGCTTGTCCAGCTTTTGGTTGTTCGCCTCCAGCATGGCAAACACCCGGTCAGCAAAGTCTTCTTCTTGTCCGGAAGCTGTGTATTGAACCGCCGGCTTAGGCTTCATTCCAGGAAGAATAAACTGATCTTCCGACGCCAGAAAATCCATGGTAGATCTCGAAAAATCTACTTCCAGAGGCTGCAATGGGTCATTGGTTGAGAAAGTCCGTATCTCTTCCAGCAAAGCTTCTTGATCTGCGGCTACTTCTTCTACTTCAGAACCGGAATACACAAGGAAATTTTGCCGGCTGTAATTCCCCACTTCTTGATTCGCCAAAAGTTTTAAGTCATTGAGCTTACTTTGCAGGTAAAAGTGGCGTGCTTTTTCTAACGACATAGGCTGAGGAGATTCTACAAGGTTGGCAGCATTGGAAAGGTCCATCCCATCCAACCACTCAATACGCGTGTAGACCTCATTTGAAAAGCCATTGAACTTTACCTCTTCTTTGTAAGCGTAATACTTGACAGCATCCTCTACGATCTGGTTCATTTCAACCAGCATCTTCTTTTTGCTTTTGCGGAGATTCACTCGGTTGTCCTCAACGGCTGTAGCTTCATCAATGTAAAAATTGAGAGCTCCACCTATGAGTTGCTGCAGTCTGGTCACTTGATCCGGATTGGCCGGTTCATAGTAGTTGATGACGATGGTGTGTTTCTCAGAACTGCGCAATACGAAGTCTTCCGGCTGCAAAGTGCCGGTGGTGTCTTTGTCGAAATGATTGATGACAGTCACATTTTGAGCGCCCGCCCACAAAGTACACAGTAGAAAAAAGCCAATTAGTCTGCACACAAGTGTGTCCATGTAGCTAAGTTAAGGCTGTAATGGACGGGTCTTAAGGCTTGATGCTGGTGGGTTTTTCAAGACTTTTCAACAGTTGGAGAGGAAAGTGGAAAGAGAGTAAGGAGTGGAAAGAGGAATAATTAATAGCTAGTAATTAATAGTTAGTAATTAAGGGGGGGGGGACCATTGATGCAAAGCGTAATGTAGAGCCGGATTCCAACCGGCCGTGTGAATCATTTACGGAGCGCAAAGTGGAAAGTGGAAACGTAGGGCCGGATTACTTCCAGCCGTGATAATCATTTACAAGGGCTACGCTTTAGAAATCCACAAGACAAGGAATGAGGAACGAGCCTGCGAGCCAAACCAATTAACTATTAATTATACGGACTAACGGTTTAAATCGCAGAACGTAATTTTGTGTCACTTTATGTTCCTTATGGACGGCTGGGAGCCGTCCGTCTCTGTGGAGGTTAGTTAGAGTTTGGGGCGCAATGATGCGCCAGATAAAAGGAGATGCGGGG
>CAZKMC010000182.1:0-3739 GCA_964553485.1 uncultured Comamonadaceae bacterium | reverse complement strand
GCATCCGATACGCGGGCATCTTTGCCCGCCCTGATGATCTCCTTGCTTCCATTGAGAGTGACGGCTTCCAGCCGTCCATATGTCTTGTTTGAAAGAGAAGGTGTGTAGCAAATGAGAAGTAAACCGTTAGTCCGTCTAATTATTAGCTATTAGAATCACTTTCCTGCGCCTTTCATCACAATCAGAATGGTGTAGAAAAGGATACGGATATCTACGGCCAGCGACATGTTCTCGATGTAGAGAATATCATATTTGAGACGTTGGACCATTTGAGGAACGTTCTCCGCGTAGCCATATTTGACTTGTCCCCAAGAAGTGATTCCGGGACGAACTTTATGAAGGTGCGAATAGTGGGGCGCGACTTCAGTAATCTTGTTGATGAAGAATTGTCGCTCAGGTCTTGGTCCCACAAGGGCCATTTCGCCTTTGATGACATTGATAAACTGGGGAAGTTCATCCATACGCGTCTTCCTCAAGAATTTCCCAATTGGTGTGATACGATTATCTTGGGTGCTGCTTAATTGAGGGCCTTCGCGCTCTGCATCCTCGCACATCGTGCGGAACTTGATAATATTGAAAGGTTTCCTTTCTTTTCCAATGCGTTCCTGGACAAAGAAAACTGGTCCCGGCGAGCTCAGCTTCACCAAGATGGCAATTACTATAAACACTGGTATCAAAAGCACCAACGCTGTTAAAGACACCATAATGTCCATGATACGTTTAATAGAGAACTGCCAAGCAGGCATTATCTCTTGATTGATCGCAATAAGGGGTGTACCGAAAATGGAGGTCATTTTCACAGAACCTGCCATGATATCGTAGACATCAGGTATGATTTTCACATTGACGTTCTCCCCTTCCAAGAGGTTCAGGATGGTCCCGATTTCTTTGTGATCAGAAGATTCAAAAGCGAGGATGACCTCTTCGATGTTTTTGGTTCGGATGAGCTGGGGCAGTTCTGTGTATTTGCCTAGCATCGGAAGGTGCTTCGAAAGTAAATCGTCTTTGCCGTTTACTCTAACGAATCCGAGAAACCGAAATCCAGCTGATTTTTTAAGGGCACTCATTTCTTCGAACATTGAAATTGCCCGGTCATTGCCGCCTACAATTAATGTATTGAAACCCATAATACCTCGGTGTACTCTTCGGACTGTCCGACTGGTCAAAATGAATCGGGCAGTAAAAGTAAATCCAAAGTGAGACCCGAACAAAACCAGTAAACTTTGGTAGTAGTTCTTGTAGGTGGAGATTTGGTCATCCAACAGGAGCACGAAGAAAATAATCACTACCCCAAATACAGAGATGAACAAGGTCTGCGAAAGCTCCTTCAATCTGTGCTTGCGATAGATCTTGTTGTATTGTCCTGCCATTACATAGAGTGCTATCCAGAACATTGGCACAAGCAATAGGCCGTAGAAATAGTTTTGATCAAACTCCAATGGAAGGTCTGCACCGAACTTGCTTGACTCCAGAATTTTCTTCCGGAAAATGTACAATACCGTCCAGGCGGCAGAGGCACTGAGCCAGTCTGCGAACAAGTATTTGACTACCTGGAGGTTTTTGTTCATATCAATAATGGATAACCTTTATGTTATCAAAATACAATCGAGCTTCAGAATTCCCTGCCTCTTTGATACTTTCTATGTAAATCTCATACTCGGTGGCAGAGAGCGTAGCTCCGGTAATTGGAAGCAACTCTACATAAATTTTATTCCATTGGGGAACTCCTGCTGCATCCGAAGTGGGATTGATGATCAGTGCTAAATGCTTTTCGGATCCGGCCGAATTAATCGCATACAATCCCACTGCAAAAGTGTTGTTGCACTTGTAATCCATTTCAAGAAAACACTGCTTGTTATGAGGCAGAACCAACTGTTGTTCATTGGTGGATGCACGGAAGATGTTTTGATCTTCACCGATAAGGGCAAAGCCACATCCTGCTCCTTCAAACACTTCATTCTGATCAGTGATTCGCTCGAATTCCACTTCACTATCAGACTCCGTGGCAAACACAGGAAACTCATCGAAATCCACAATCAGCGGAAAGTACAAGTCATCTTTGTAAGTGAATTCTGGAGCAATTGTATCAACTACTCCGCGCTCCAACATAACCGTAGTATTGTATTGAGAGTAAAATGGATATACGATGCGAGTGGCGGAGATACCATTGGCGCGGATTCCTGCTCGCAAGCTCAGGTTCACGGCGCCATCTTCAAGGATAGGAATATCAGCGGGCAGGCTAAAAGCTCCAAGATTCACAGCTCCTGTATAAGCCCATATTTCAGTAATATTTTCGGAGGAAGTTCCATCTGTGCTCTCATCTGCTGAAAAAGCAAACGCAGGGATATGTAAGTACGCTGGAATTTGCTCCTCAGGATTAATGAGGTTGCACGCGCATAGAGTTAGCGTCATGGCTAACACCAAAAGAGTTGAGTAGTGAGTTGTTTTCATTCTTGTAGGCTGTCCTTCTTTCCGGGCCGCGAAGTTACATTTTTCAATGCACTTCACCAGTAACTTCAAAGCTACTGTCGCCAGAAAAATGGCTTCTTACCTTGGTGAAACGGTAGAGTATGGTGGATAGTATGCGGAGCGTGATATTTTGATTTTGAGAGGAAAGTGGAAGGTGAAGGAAGTGGAAGGTGGAAGGTGGAAGGTGGAAGGTGGAAGGTCCAAAAAAGTGTAATATCGTATCGCTAATCCTTTGTCAAGTAGTGTACTGAAAAGTGTCAAAGTATAATTTGGAATTAATCATTCAACTTTGATATATGTCTAAGAAAAAAGAATCAAAGGATATCTTCGATTATAAGGCCTTTGAAAAAGAGGCCATTCAGAAACTAAAATCTGGCAAAGACTTCATTGGTCCAGACGGAGTCTTTACCGATATGATTGGTAGAATATTGCAGGCTGCTTTAGAAGGAGAGATGGATGACCATTTGACAGAAGATAAGCCTAACCGTGGTAATTGTCACACCAGAAAACAGGTGAAGACAAGCATGGGTTCTGTTGAATTGAGTCCCCCACGAGACTGCCAGGGCAGCTTTGAACCTGAGCTAATCTCCAAGTGAAAACGAAGCATTGATCCTCAAATAGAGAAGCAAATACTGACTCTTTGTGGGATGGGTAACAGCTACTAAGATATCAGCAATTTCATTCAAGAGATGTATGGTGTGAATTACAGCACTTCTTTGATTAGCAAGGTTACTGGTTGCGTGTGGGAAGAAGTAGATGCATGGCGAAGCCGTCCTTTACAAAGCTGTTATGCTTTAATTTACCTTGATGCGATCCACTTTAAGGTTCGCGACAATGGAAGGGTCACCACCAAAGCTATATATACTGCCTTTGGTGTCGGCATGGAAGGATCAAGAGATGTTTTAGGGCTATACATCGACCAAGCAGAAGGGGCTCGTTTTTGGGGCAGGGTTCTTGAAAACTTAAAAGATCGCGGGTTAGAAGACGTGTTATTCTTCAGTATCGATGGCCTCAAAGGATTTCCGGAAGTAATAGAACAAGTTTTTCCCCAGAGCATCGTGCAGCGTTGTATCGTGCAGCGTTGTATCGTGCATAGGATAAGAACATCACTTAGATATGTGTCTTGGAAAGACTACAAAAAAGTATGTAAAGATCTGAGAACTGTTTACCGATCAACTGATGAGCCAGCAGCACGAAGAGCGCTAGATGCTTTTGATGAAACTTGGAGAGGTAAATACCCTGAGATTGCAAAGAAATGGAACCAGAGTTG
>CAZKMC010000181.1:1214-5941 GCA_964553485.1 uncultured Comamonadaceae bacterium | reverse complement strand
GAAACTACGTCCTTCTATTTGTACAAGAAATTGAATCCAAGTGGCGTTCAGGTTTCATCCATTGCTCGCGGAGTGGCCATTGGCGACGAACTGCAATACACGGATGAAGTCACTCTCGGGAGATCCATTATGCAAAGACAACCCTACGAAAACTCCCTCAACCGCTCATGAAGCTCAGTGTCGTAATTGTGAATTACAACGTAGAGCATTTCCTTGAGCAATGCCTGCATTCCGTGGAAGCTGCCGGAGTGGGCATCGACATGGAAGTGTGGATGGTAGACAATGCTTCCGTGGATCGCTCTTGCGCCATGGTTGCCGAAAAATTTCCCGAGGTCAAGCTTGTAGCCAATACCCAGAACGTGGGCTTTTCAAAAGCAAATAACCAAGCAATTAGAGATAGCTCTGGTGAATATATTCTTCTGCTGAATCCAGATACTGTGGTCCAGGAAGATACTTTTAGAGAAGTGATAAAATTCATGGATGAACATCCGGAAGCGGGGGGACTGGGTGTGAAAATGGTAGATGGCAAAGGAAATTTCCTTCCTGAAAGTAAAAGGGGATTGCCAACTCCCTGGGTAGCATTCTACAAGATTTTTGGCCTCTGTTCCATATTCAGCCGTTCTGCCAAATTCAATCGGTATTACCTGGGACATCTCAACAATGACGAAACCCATGAAATAGAAATTCTCAGTGGGGCTTTCATGTGGATGCGCAAAGAAGCTTTAGACAAGGTGGGTCTCTTGGATGAAGCATTTTTCATGTATGGCGAGGATATTGATCTTAGCTGGCGTATCATTCAAGGAGGTTACAAGAACTATTATTACCCGCACACTCGTATCATCCATTACAAAGGAGAAAGCACCAAAAAAGGCAGCCTCAATTACGTGTTTATGTTTTATCAGGCCATGATCATTTTTGCCCGTAAACATTTTGAAGCTCAGCATGCAAAGTTGTTCAGCATGTTCATTCAAGTTGCAATTTATTTGCGCGCAGGACTAGCCATTCAAATGCGTTTTATCAAGCAAATGTGGCTGCCCGTAGTGGACTTGTTGCTCATTTTCACTGTGCTCTGGTTGTTGAAGGATTATTATGCCAGTCTCCAACATAAAGTCTACGACTCTGAATTGATTAAGTGGGCATTTGGAGCATATGCACTCACCTGGGTGCTATCCGTTTTCTTTTCCGGAGGGTATGACAGACCAATTCGGATGTTTCGCATCGTCAAAGGTGTGCTTATCGGATCTGGAATCATTTTGATGGGATACTCATTGCTTCCGGAAGAACTGAGATTTTCGAGAGCGCTTATTCTACTCGGCACGCTTTCGGTTGGGGTTTGCTTCGCGATGACACGGACATTACTCGCCAGAATAGTCCCTTCTGGCTATGCTTTTGATTCTAGGTTGCACAAACGATTCGCCATCGTGGCCACCAAAGAAGAATTCAACAGGATAAAAGCACTTCTCGTTCAAACCCACTATCGCCCGCCGAAGTGCATTGCAGTAAGTCCTCTACAGGAAAGTTATACAGAAGCGGTGGGAAGCGTTTCGCAACTCGACGAAATAGTGCGAGTGCACAAATTGAATGCGGTGGTCTTCAGTGGGAAAGACATGACTTCTTCAGGAATCATTGATGTCATGAGTACTTTTAATGTTAAAGGACTGGACTTCAAAATTGCTCCACCGGAAAGTCTGAGCATCATTGGCAGTAATTCTATTGATACTTCTGGTGATTTATTTATCCTCGACACAAATTCAGTAGACAAACCTGCAAATAGAAGAAGCAAACGATTGTTTGACTTGTTTGCAGCGCTGGTACTTTTGGTTTTAACTCCAGTGCTAATATGGTCAATGAATAAAAAGGCAGGTTTTTTCCGCAATATTTTTCAGGTGATGGTAGGACAAAAAACCTGGGTGGGTTACACGAGTGGGGGAGACCAGTCTATTCGGCTGCCAAAGCTCAAAAAAGGGGTGCTTTCGCCGTCTACCTTATTGCCAGAAAGTGCGGCAAGGATTGAGACAACAACCAAACTGAATATCGTGTATGCAAAAAATTATCGTGTGACGCAGGATTTGAATTTGGTAACAAAAGGCCTTCAATATCTTGGTAATGAATGATTTAATCGAATATTAGCGCTACGTTGATTCACATTCTTTCACCTTGTTGAAGCGGATTTTTCGTGTAATTTTGCGCTAAACTAGAAGAACACAATATGGCTCAAATAGAACTGTTATTGCCCAAGATGGGAGAGAGCGTTGCTGAGGCAACAATCATAAAGTGGCTGGTTGAAGAAGGGCAGTCAATTGAGGCTGATGATTCATTGGTTGAAATTGCAACAGATAAAGTAGATTCAGAAGTTCCAGCACCGGAAGATGGTGTGTTACTCAAGAAATTGGTCAACGAGGGAGATGTAGTAGCCGTTGGTGATCCTATTGCCATTATAGGAACTGATGGTGATACAGCCGTAACAGGTAGACAAACATCTCCGGCAGTTGAAACGTCAGTCTCCTCGGCGCAGCCAGAAGAAGCTCCAATACCGGCTCCAGAAGTCGTTGCTGAGCTAAGTGCCCCATTGGCTGTGAGACTCAGTAAATCTGGACCATCAGGCAGATTCTATTCACCTTTGGTGAGAAGCATTGCAAAAGAAGAAGGAATTACAATGTCAGAATTGGAAGCGGTTAGTGGTTCTGGTCAAGAGGGCCGAGTAACCAAAAATGATATTCTTGCATATGTTGAGAACCGCGGTAATGGTTCAACTGTTGCTGCAGTTCCTGTAGCACCGGCAATTTCCACTAATGCTCCCGCCGCACCTTGGCCTGTTTCTAATGGAAAGACGAGAGCGCCTGCAGTGGCTCAGCCAAAGATGAACATACATGTTGGGCCAAATGATGAGGTAGTTGAGATGGATCGCATGCGCAAGTTGATTGCAGATCACATGGTGATGTCCAAGCACACCTCTCCTCACGTAACTTCATTTGTGGAAGCTGATGTGACTAATTTGGTGAATTGGAGAAATAGGATCAAAAATTCTTTTGAGCAAAAAGAAGGAGAAAAACTGACTTTTACGCCCATTTTTATTGAAGCCATTGTCAAGGCAATTAAAGACTTGCCCGGTGTAAATGTCTCTTTGGACGGACACAATATCATCAAGAGAAAAGACATCAATATTGGAATGGCAGCTGCTCTTCCAAGTGGCAATTTGATCGTGCCGGTCATCAAAAATGCGGATCAATACAACTTAGTTGGGTTGGCAAAGCAAGTAAATGACCTCGCAAACCGGGCCAGAAACAACAAACTTTCCCCAGACGATATTCAAGGTGGAACCTACACCGTAACGAATGTAGGAACCTTTGGAAATGTAATGGGCACTCCAATTATTAACCAGCCTCAAGTAGCTATTATGGCGCTCGGGGCAATTCGGAAACGCCCAGCAGTACTCGAAACTTCAGAAGGTGACGTCATTGCTATCCGACACATGATGTTCCTTTCTCACAGTTATGACCACAGAGTAGTGGATGGTATGTTAGGTGGAACCTTTGTGCGGAAAGTAGCCGACTATTTGGAAGCTTTTGACCCAAATAGAGAACTAAGTTAACAAGTTGAATTGCCCTAGACATTGGTAATTGTCACAGATTCAAGTATTTTTACGTCTGGAGCTAATTAATACCCACCATGAGAAGACTTCTGCTTGCTGTTATTTGTTCGGCAATAATGACCCCGTTATTCAGTCAAATGGCTTTTGGCGATTTTAACCAGAAATTTCTGGAAGCCAACCAATTGATGGAAGAAAAACTATGGGACAAATCCATTGCCCTTTGGGAAGAATTGTACCAAACAGACAGCAACAACGCAAACGTCAATTACAAGTTGGGGTACTGCTATCTGCAAAGTGCTAACAATAAATTGAAAGCACTTCCATACTTGCAAAATGCTGCAAGCCAAAAAATGGCTAAAAAGTATGATCCATACGAGCCCATTGAAACCAAAGCTCCAATTGAAGCTATTTACTATTATGGACATGCACTGCATTTGAACTATCAGATGGATGATGCTATAGTCCAATTCAACAGATTACTCGAAAAGATTTCTGAAAAGCACATTCTGAGAAGAGAGGCGAACCACAGAATTGCTCAGTGCCACCAGGCCAAGATTCAGGTCAATAATCCTCAGAATTACCTGATTTCAAATGTTGGTCCCATAGTAAATTCTGAATACAATGATTTCAGTCCAGTTATTTCATTGGATGAACGTTCATTGTTTTTTACTTCCAGAAGACTTCGGCCAGACAGTTCCAATGAGTTGTTGACTGAGTTTGATACCGGTGAATACAGAGAGGATGTTTATGCTTCATACAAGGATAAAAATGGTAACTGGATGATACCTGAATTGCTGAACATCAATACTGATCAGCACGCCGCTTCTATTTCTGTATCTCCAGACGGACAAACACTTTACATCTACTATGATAATGATGGTGATGGGCAGCTTTGGAGTTCGAAGTTGATTGGTGAAACCTGGAGTGTTCCTGAAATGCTCGGTTCAGACATCAATTCAGATGCTTGGGAAACACACGTTACCGTTTCTGCAGATGGTAGAGAACTTTATTTTACAAGTAACCGTGAAGGAGGTTCTGGTGGAAGAGACATTTACCGTTGTGTGAAGCTGCCAAACAATGAATGGAGCAAGGCTCTTAACATTGGTGAAAGAATCAACACAGAATGGGAAGAAGA
>CAZKMC010000181.1:0-1204 GCA_964553485.1 uncultured Comamonadaceae bacterium | reverse complement strand
ATTCTTGTCTGCCGATGGCAATACCTTGTATTTCGCTTCGAGTGGACACACTTCTATGGGTGGGTTTGATATTTTTTATACCACAAAAGGAGCAGATGGAGAATGGGGAGAACCACAGAACATCGGCTACCCAGTTAATACGGTTGATGATGATGTCTTCTTTTTTCCAACTGCAAATGGTAAAAGAGCTTATTACGCCTCTGACCGTGATGAAGGATTCGGACTCAAAGATATTTATCTGATCGACATGCCGGATTCTCCAGTGGAGTCTGACCTGGCAGTGTTGAAAGGATTCGTATATCCTGCAGAGGGTGACCCCATACCAGAAGATTTGTATATCATGGTAATGAACAAGCAGACCGGTGAAGTGACTGAATACCGTCCTCGTTCTCGAGACGGAGCTTATGTTGCCATCCTTCCGCCATGTGACTCCTATCAGATCGATTACATCTTGGGAGAAAAAGTGCTTCAACAGGAATTAATCAATGTACCATGTGAATCCGCTTTTCGGGTCATTGAAAAAGAGATCTACCTATTACCTCTTCATCTAGGTGGAGATACAGAAACCGCGGTTGCTGAGGTCGAAAACACAACCAAACCAACTGATCCTGACCCAACTGATCCTGACCCAACTGATCCTGACCCAACTGATCCTGACCCAATTGATCCTAAATCAGGAAATGCTAAGAATGGCACCACTTCATATTTGAGCTTGTTCAGTGTTGGTACGGCATATGAAAACGGAGAGGCCTATTTCCAGAGGTACTTTATATATGACTTCCATGAATTTGAAAAGCGCGAACAGAAGTTTGCGGAGTTCATTGCCAACATTGAAATGGTTATTTCGGAAAAAGGAAAGGCGACAATTTTGGTAGAGTCTAGCGCTTCTAGAGTGCCTTCAAGCAGATTCAACAGCAACAAGGACTTGACAGCATTCAGAAACAAAACTGCCAGAGACAAGGTTGAGACTGCGTTGAAGGAAAAAGGATATACCCTCGAAAAAGACTTCGAATTTGGTAAAACCAGAGAACTGGTTCAAGGTCCCAAGTACGAGAATGATGCTCAGAAGAATAAATCTACTTACGAGCAATTCCAGTACATCAAAATTTGGGCGTACTAATTCAAAAAAGAATTTAAATAAGAAAACCCTTTACATGCCGTAAAGGGTTTTCTTTTCTGCTTGATCGGATTACCATTAGTAATC
>CAZKMC010000180.1:0-5981 GCA_964553485.1 uncultured Comamonadaceae bacterium | reverse complement strand
CCTAGTATGTTTAATTTATTTTCATTGATGTATTCAAAAGTGTCACCTCCATCAGAGGATCTGAAAAATCTATCTCGACAAGCATAAATAAGGCTGGGATCTTCAGGATGAAATTCGATGTCTTTGATATTTCCTCCCAATACTTCAGTCCAGGTTAATCCGCCATTATTTGACTTATAAAGACCACTGGACGAAGCTGCAAACAGGATTTCAGAATTAGCTGGCGACATCAGCAATTTATTAATTCTAATGTCTTGATCCAGTGGGAAATAGAGGCCAGTAGTATTCCACGTTTCACCACCATCTATCGATTTTAGTACCCCTACACTAAAAGAATCGAACCCGTCTCCATCCCCTGTTCCTATATATATGATCTCAGGATTGTCTGGATGAACAGCAATTCCGCTTATGCCAAGTGTTGGAAGCAAGTCTGACAAAGGGGACCAAGAACTTCCTTCATCCTCAGATTTCCATAGTCCTCCAGAGGGAGCCCCAGCAAAAATGATGTTTTGATCTGTTGGATGAGAGACCAGTAGGTTTATTCTTCCGTTTCCAGGAGAATAGGAACTGTTCGTCCACATGGCCGGCCCCAAAGGCTGCCAATTTCCTGCTGTTTTGAATGGATTTTTATTTTTTTGCTGCGCGAGGAGACGCCACGCATCACCATGCGCTTTAGATATGTTTTTCCAGTCGCCGCTTGGATATGCCCGTGGCTCGGTGAAATTAAACCATCTGTGAAATTGTTTGTGTCCTTGGCCTTTTGGGAGCTCCTTTCCCTTAAAATCTGCTTCGTATGATTTCTTGATTTCATACAGATTTTCACCTTTCTCTCGAAGCTCAGTCCAATCTTGAGCAAAGATCGGGCAGGGTATTAGGATGGAGCAGACAAGGAGGGTAGTTTTCAAGAACATGTGGTCCGGATGGTTTTCTTAAGTCCTAAGTTAGCTTCTTCTATTCAAATTAGCGGAATTAACAAGGAGAGAGATGCTTCCTCGCGTAGCAAAAAAAAAAGCCACCCAATGGATGGCTTTCATGTTATTTATATCCCCTTAGAAACAATATTCATTTGCTTCAATCAGTTTTTGAGCTACGATTTGACGAGACTCTTTGATGTTGAAAGGCTCAACTTTGGTGAACCGTCTTAATCCTGTTAACATCATGCGTAGTTCATCTCCTTCAGCGAATGAGATTAGGGCTTCTTTCCCAGATGAATGGATGGTTTCTGCTGCATCATAGATGAAAGACTTCATCATTTCCATGTGCACTTTGACGTGGTCATCTCCCTTGAGTTGAGCCATTTTTTGAACTCGAAGCAAAATGGATTCCGCCGCATAAGTCATGATGGCCATATCTGCGATACTCATAAGAACCTCTTGCTCTTTTGCCATTTTCGCAGCAAGTTTTTGAGCAGCAGAGCCAGCAACCATCAACACAGCCTTCTTGAATTGTTTGACGTACCCATGAAATTTTTCAAAATCATTGTCTGGTGCACTTCCGAAATCAGGAATTGACATTAATTCGCCAGCAACTTTCATTGCTGGTCCCATAAGGTCAAGTTCACCTTTCATTGCTTTTTTAAGCAGCATGTCTACCGTAAGCATTCTGTTGATCTCATTTGTTCCTTCAAAAATCCTGTTGATTCTTGAATCACGGTAACTCTTTTCAATTCTGGTTTCTGCACTGTATCCCATTCCACCATGAATTTGAACTCCTTCGTCCACAACGAAATCAAGAACTTCAGAACCAAATACTTTCAACATAGCACATTCTGGCGCAAAAGAAGCAATGCCTTTAAGCGTTGCCTCTCCTTTTTCCATTCCGGAATCAATTAACTCTTCAATTGCGTCATCAATGTTTTGAGTAGCTCTATAAGTAGCAGATTCTACCGCGAAAGTTTTGATAGCCATTTGAGCGAGTTTTTTTCGAATTGCTCCATATTTTGAAATCGGTCTTCCGAATTGTTCTCTTTCATTGGCGTAGTGAATGGAGTCAGTTACTACCTCTTTTGAGCCTCCCATTACACCGCCAGCCAATTTGATTCGGCCAATATTCAGAATATTTACAGCTATTTTAAACCCTTTGCCTCTTTCATAGAGTTGATTCTCCAAAGGAACTTTCACATTATTAAAGAAAACTTGTCTGGTAGAAGATCCCTTAATTCCCATTTTCTTCTCCTCTGGGTTGAGGCTAATACCTTCCATGTCTTTATGAAGGATAAAAGCACTCAAATTTTCATCGTCCTCTATTTTTGCGAAAACAGTGAAGATGTCTGCGAACCCTGCATTGGTGATCCACATTTTTTGACCATTCAGAATGAAGTGTTTTCCGTCATCCGAAAGAACAGCTTTTGACTTAGCGCTGTTAGCGTCAGATCCTGAACTAGGTTCAGTTAGGGCGTAACATGCTTTCCACTCTCCAGAAGCTAGTTTTGGGATGTATTTTTCACGCTGGGCATCTGTACCATAATAGAGGATGGGCAAGGTTCCAATTCCTGTATGTGCTCCATAAGCTACAGAGAATGAATGTGCCTGTCCTAGTGCTTCAGTGCAAAGCATGGATGTTTTGAAGTCCATGCCCATTCCGCCCAAGGCTTCAGGTACTGAAATTCCGAGCATGCCAAGTTCTCCTGCTTTTTCCAGGAGAGACTGCATTAGTCCTTCTTTCATGTTATCGATGTCAGCAAGGTTGGGGACAACCTCCTGCTCAATAAAATTTTCGCACATCTCTTTGATCATCAGCTGTTCTTCTGTCCATTCTTCAGGAATGAAAATTTCATTTGCTGAAACGTCTTTGATCAAAAACTCACCTCCGGTGAGGGCATTTTTCTTTTTGGTATCTTCCATTTTGGATGGGTATAAGGGTGGTCTTAACACATTTTGAATACTCCGGCGGCTCCTTGACCTGTGCCTACGCACATTGTGACAAGACCATATTTACCTTTTCTTCTCTTTAATTCATTCAAGGTTTGCACTGTAAGCTTTCCTCCAGTGCAACCCAGAGGATGCCCAAGAGCAATTGCGCCTCCATTTACGTTCACTATTTCGGGGTTTATTCCAAGTTCGCGAACCACTGCAACTGACTGAGAGGCAAATGCTTCGTTGAGTTCTACGACGTCTATATCGCCAAGTTTCACATCTGCTTTTTTGAGTGCTTCGGGAACAGCATAGATTGGACCAACTCCCATAATTCTAGGGGCAAGTCCTGCCACGTGATATCCTATCAATTGAGCAATAGGTTCAACGTTGAGTTCTTTCAACATACGTTCTGAAACAACCAGAACAAATGCAGCACCATCAGAAGTTTGAGAACTGTTTCCCGCCGTAACTGATCCTCCATTGGCAAATACTGGCCTTAACATGCCCAGTCTTTCAACAGTTGTATCACGGCGCACACCTTCATCAGTATCAGCTATATATGTGCGTTTCTGTTCCTTTTCATTTTGATCCAGAAAAATTTGTTCCACCTCTATAGGAACGATATCATCTTTAAACCTTCCGGCATCAATTGCAGCTGCTGCTTTGAGATGTGAATGGTATGCGAACTCATCTTGTTCAGCTCTGCTAACTTTGTATTCATTTGCTACTGCTTCTGCAGTGAGCCCCATGCCCCAGTACCAGTCTGGATTGTTTTTAGCTATGCGAGAGTTTGGCACAATCCTCCATCCTCCAAAAGGAATTGGCGACATTGTTTCAATTCCTCCAGCTATGATGCAATCCGCCATTCCAGCATTGATCTTTGCTGTTGCAATGGCAATGGTTTCAAGACCACTAGCGCAATAACGGTTTACCGTCATGCCAGGCACTTTTTCAGTGTCCAGACCCATAAGTGAAACCATACGGCCAAGGTTCAAGCCTTGCTCTGCTTCGGGGGTTGCGTTACCTACAATTACATCGTCAATTTTATCTTTATCCAACTGAGGAAAATCTGCTAACAGATGTCGGATTACTTTTTCTCCTAGATCATCAGCCCTCATAAATCGGAACATGCCTCTTGATGCTTTTCCAACTGCGGTGCGATATCCTCCTATAATATATGCGTTCATGATTTTCAGGCTTTAGTTTCTTAGAATTTTCCCAGTTTTCAATAGACTTTCCATACGTTCGAGCGACTTCCTTTGCATGCACAATTCAAGGAATACTTTCCTCTCTAGATCTAGCAAGTACTGTTCTGAGACTTCCGTGATTTCACTTAACTCACCTCCGCATAGGACCGTTCCTAATTTTTCGCTAATCATTTGATCATGCTCTGAAATGTACTTCCCGCTTTTCATGGTATGAGCTCCTACATATACAATCCCAAGTCCTTCTTTTCCAAGGACTTTGATGTCTTTGCGTGGAGTTGGCTTTGCATAAGCACTTTGGCTAAGTTGGAGACATGCATTTTTTGCTCTAAGAAGCTGTGCATCTCTACTAACAACCACTTCGTCAATTCCTGTCCTTAAATATCCAAGTTCAAAGGCCTCTTGTGCAGAGGTCGAAACTTTGGCCTGACCTATAGTAAGGAATCGATTCCTTAAAGTATTGATTCGAATATCTCCGTCTTTGAATTCATCGCTGGTGCGAAGGGCGAATTCTTTGGTGCCTCCTCCTCCAGGAATAAGGCCTACTCCAAATTCAACAAGTCCCATATAAGTTTCAGCATGGGCTACAACTTTGTCTGAATGCATTGAAAGTTCACAAGCACCGCCTAAAGCTAAATTGTGAGGAGCTACCACTACTGGGATGTTGGAATAGCGAACTCGCATCATGGTATTTTGGAAAGTGCGAATGGCCATGTCAAGCTCATCATAATCTTGCTCAACAGCCATCATGAAGATCATTCCGACGTTTGCTCCAGCTGAGAAATTCTGGCCTTCATTATAGACAACCAATCCTTTGTAATCTTTTTCAGCAATCTCAATTGCTTTATTGAGACCTTGAATTACTTCACCACCAATAGTGTTCATTTTGGTGTGGAAAGATAGATTCAAGATTCCGTCTCCTATATCATGTAGAGTTGCTCCTGAATTTTTCCAGACAACTGAGCTCTCAGGTAAATGATCAAGAACAATTTTATTCTCTTGTCCTGGGATCAATACATATGCCTTTGAAGGGATGTCGTAGAAGTACATCTTTCCTTCTTTCAATTGATAAAAGGAAGTGATGCCTTTGTCACGCATATCATACACCCACTTAGCAGGTTTGAGATTTCGCTTTTCCATTTCCTTTAGAGCACTTTCAAAACCGATTGCATCCCATGCTTCAAAAGGGCCTAATTCCCATCCGAAACCGGCACGCATTCCTTCATCGATGCGATACAGTTCATCTGAAATCTCGGGGATACGATTAGATACATATTGAAAGAGACCGGTAAAGGACCTTTTATAGAATTCACCAGCTTCATCCTGTCCATTGAAAAGAAGCTTAGTTCGAGGCTTCAATTGGTCAATTGTTTTGGCCATTTCCAATGTGGCAAACTTGACTTTCTCTTGTGGGGTGTATTCCAATGTATTCAGATCCAAAGAAAGGATAGCTGACTTTCCATCATCATCTTTTATCTTCTTGTAAAAACCCTGATTAGTCTTAGACCCAAGCCAGTTGTTCTCAACCATTTTTGAAACGTATTCTGGAATTGCGAATACATCATTTCTTTCGTCATCCGGGCAATTTGATTTTACGCCATTGGCTACATGTACCAGTGTATCTAGTCCAACTACATCACATGTTCGGAAAGTTGCCGACTTTGGTCGGCCCATTGCAGGACCTGTGAGTTTGTCAACTTGTTCTACCGTGAGGCCCATGTCCTTCACAGTATGAAACAATGCCTGAATGCTAAAAACACCAACTCTGTTAGCAATAAATGCCGGTGTGTCTTTACATAGGACAGTGCTTTTGCCCAGAAACTCTGAACCATAATGCATCAAGAAATCAATCACTTCGGGGTTGGTCTTGGGAGATGGGATAATCTCCAATAATTTCAGATACCTCGGAGGATTGAAAAAG
>CAZKMC010000179.1:3354-5989 GCA_964553485.1 uncultured Comamonadaceae bacterium | reverse complement strand
CTTGAATGAGAATTTTTTTACTATTCGCCAGGGCTACTACCCTCAGGTCAATTCCAAGTCTCTTGCGAAGTACGTCTTGTTGGATCTTAATCTGTTCAATCAATGTCCCTCCAACATTACCAACACCAACTGCAAATATGTTGACACGTTTTAATTCGCTCTCAAAAAATGCTTCGTGCAAGGCCTGCATGGACTTTGCCACGTCAGTTTCTTCAATAACAATAGAGATAATGCGCTCAGAAGAACCTTGAGCTATTGCCCTGATATTCACGTCGTTCCGACCCAATGTATGAAAGGTTGTTCCGCTAATACCGGTATGTTTTCTCATTTTATCACCAACCAGCGCTACAATAGCCAATCCGGTTTCGATCTTGATTGGTTCTATCCGCCCCAAGGTCATATCCGGTTCAAATTCTTCTTCTAAAATTCGTTGTGCTGCATCGGCCTCACTCGATTGTACTCCAACAGTAATTGAATGCTCACTACTTGCTTGAGTAATCAAAATCACATTCACTTGTCGATAGCTCAGAGCAGTAAACAAACGTCTCGAAAAGCCAGGCATACCCACCATTCCGCCACCTGCGATGGTGATTAATCCGATACCCCCAATACTTGAAAGTCCCCGAACGGCTTGACCATTTTTATTTGACTCGAGTACAATGGAAGTGCCTTTAGCCTCAGGTTCAAAGGTGTTTCGCACATGAAGCGGAATTCCATTCTCCATCAGAGGATGAATCGTAGGCGGGTAGATGACTTTCGCCCCAAAATGGCAAAGCTCCATGGCCTCAGAATAAGTGAGTTCCTCAATTACACGGGCCGTAGGCACAAGTCTCGGATCAGCAGTCAGCATTCCGCTTACGTCCGTCCACTTTTCCATGGCCTTCGCTTTGAGACTAGCCGCTACAAGAGCAGCCGTAAAATCGCTACCACCTCTTCCCAACGTGGTTGTTTGTCCGGTTTGGCTGGCGCCGATGAAGCCTGCCATCACCACCACTTGATCTTTGGCGTTTATGCCGGCTTTGATTGCTGCCAGAGAATCTTCCATTCTGACTTGAGCACATCCAAACGAGTCATCTGTGAGGATTACCTTCCTGGAATCCAGCGCTCTAGCTTTTATTCCTTGACTAATTAAATGCGGCGTAACGATGGCTACGGCTAATCTTTCTCCAAATGAAATAAGGCGATCTTTGGTCTGCAGACTTAACTCACCAAGCAAATAGACTCCATAGCTAAGCTCTTCAAATTCACCGAGCAGAGCTTTGACCTCTGTTTGAACTTCTGACTGTTGGTCTTCAGGAATCAGGTCAATCGAAGCCTGTATGTGCCTGTCACGAATTTGCTGGCAAACAGCTCTAAACGCAGAATTTCCGTTTGATGCCAACTCACCGCATTCCAACAATTGATTGGTAATACCATAAAAAGCACTCAGAACAACAACAAGTTTTTCCTTCGTTGAGCGTTCCTTCAGCAAAGAAGAAACCTGTGATATAGTAGACGGAGAGGCCAAAGAAGAACCTCCAAATTTCAATACATACATAAGGTGGGCGTTACCCTCTATCTTACGCAAAAACAGGGGAAATGTTCCCGAAAATCAGCTTAACCTTTTGCAAATTTCCCAATCACTTCTTGAGTCACTCCTGTATTTGAGAAACCTCCATCGTGAAACAGGTTCTGCATGGTAACGTAGCGGGTTAAATCGCTAAACATAGCCACGCAGTAGTCCGCACAAGCTTTACCGTCTGCATTTCCTAGGGGACTCATCGCCTCAGAGAAAGACATGAACTCGTCAAACCCCTTTACTCCGCTTCCGGCAGTAGTCATTGTTGGCGACTGTGAAATGGTATTCACACGTACTTTCTTTGCAACCCCATAGTGGTATCCAAAACTTCTGGTGATACTCTCCAACAAGGATTTGGCATCTGCCATGTCATTGTAATCAGGAAAAACTCGTTGAGCTGCGATGTAGGTAAGAGCTACTACGGACCCCCATTCGCTCATGGCATCTAGTTTCTTAGCCGTACTCAACGTTTTGTGCAAACTCATTGCACTTACGTCTAGTGTCTGATGGTACCAGGCATAGTTCAAATCTGTGTAATGCTTTCCTTTTCGAACGTTTGGCGACATTCCAATGCTGTGCAGAACAAAATCCAAAGGACCTCCGAGGGTTTCCATCGCCTCTTTGAAAAGGTTCTCTAAATCTTCTTCACTTGTAGCGTCTGCGGGAATCACTTTAGCATTGCCGCACTTAGCCGCCAAGTCGTTGATAGCGCCCATACGCATAGCAACAGGGGCATTAGTTAAAACAAATTTAGCCCCTTGTTCATGGGCCTCTTCTGCAACTTTCCATGCGATTGACATATCGTTGAGTGCGCCAAAGATGATACCGCGCTTGCCTTTTAGAAGATCGTGTGCCATAAGAATGATTTGCTCAGTTTGTGTGGGTAAAGCTAGAACTTTTTCTAAAAGTATAGAACCAAAAAGTCCCGCACGAGGCAGGACTTAATGGCTTAAACTGAAAAACTAAAAACTATTTAAATCACTCTTATCAAATCGAACCTACTGGTTCTCATTGACTCAACTAACTGAAGTTTCGCATTAAAATTTCGCGTGTGGTTGCTGGAAAGTTTAGTTTTTT
>CAZKMC010000179.1:0-3344 GCA_964553485.1 uncultured Comamonadaceae bacterium | reverse complement strand
CTATTTAAATTACTTGTTAAGGACTTACAAGAAGCCCTCTCTCAATTAACTTAAAGTACATAGTGTCCGAACTACACGTTCGGGGTTCAAATATATGCATAAAACAAACTCGGCATGCATGCCACTGTCAATTCTATGGACTTTTAGGCAATATTTTCGATGGATTGAGTATTTCATTTGGGTCAAATGCATGTTTAATTCGCCTCATTAAGTCCAGCTCTATTTCTGAAAAGGCCAAGGGCATGTAATCTTTTTGGACCCACCCTATTCCATGTTCACCGCTCAAGGTTCCTTTTAGTTCGATGCAAAGCTCAAAAATTTCGCTAATCGCCTTTGGGAGATCATTGTTCCAGCTTTCATCTGTTAATTCACCCTTTAGGATGTTTACATGCAAATTACCATCACCGGCATGCCCATAACACACGGACTGAAATCCATATTTAGCACCTATCTCTTTGACCCCAATTAATAAGTCAGGCAATCGAAATCGAGGAACCACGGTGTCTTCTTCCTTATATACCGAATGTGCTTTTACCGCTTCTCCAACCCTTCTGCGCAGAAACCACAATTTGTCTTTTTGAGATTGGTCTTCAGCAAACAAAGGTGAGTCACAGTCGAATTTCTCTAGGATTTCTATGATCATCTCACATTCCTGCATGATTACGTCCATGTGATTTCCGTCTACTTCAATCAACAAATGAGCAGAGATGTGGTCTTCTAAAGGAATGTCTGTCATTCCAGTAAACTTCATGGTTAACTCAATTGCATCTCGCTCCATGAATTCAAGGGTACTTGGAGTAATTCCGGCCCTAAATATTGCTGCCACGGCGGCACATGCTTTGGCCGCACTTGAAAATGGGACGAGCATCAGCGCATTGTGTTTAGGATGAGGAATTAACCTAAGTACGGCCTCTGTTATTATGCCTAATGTTCCTTCACTTCCTACGATCAATTGCGTGAGGTTGTATCCGGTAGAATTTTTCAAGGTATTGGCCCCGGTCCAGATTACATCGCCATTGGGCAAAACAACCTGGAGATTAAGGACGTAGTCTTTAGTGACTCCGTATTTAACAGCGTGAGGACCTCCTGAATTCTCCGCAAGGTTCCCTCCAATAAAGCACGTCCCTCTGCTTGCGGGATCCGGTGGGTAATAAAGTCCATGGGCTGCAACCGCTTCTTGTAATTCTTGAGTAATTACAGCCGGTTGAACATGCACTTGGCTGTTCTCGTGGTCAATCTTAATGATTGCATTCATCTTTTCCATACACAAGCCTACTCCGCCATGCACAGACAAGGCACCTCCACTGAGGCCTGTCCTTGCACCGATAGGTGTAACAGGAATTTTATTGGAAAAACAGTACTTCATCAATGAACTAACTTCATCCGTGTTTGCAGGCAACACAACCAACTCCGGAGGAAAAGACAAATCCTCAGTTTCATCATGGCCGTATGCGACGCGATCTTCTTCAGCGCTCAGCACCGATCCCTCTGTGATTAAACTTTGTATTTCCCGCTCGTGGTGCTTATCAATCCGTGTGTACATGAATACGTTTCTTGGTGTAGTCTCGTTGCGCGGCTCTCTGTTGGAATTGCTATCTTCGAGCGCTTACGCACAAAGATAAATGTATGCTCTTATGAAAAATCTATTTTTCTTCTTCGCTGCTCTCTTAATTCTAGTCCCCGTTCATTCTGAAGCCCAAACAAAAGCAAAGAATGGAGCGGAATTAACCAATGAACTTATTTGGCATAGCTCTGAATTCACCGCTGAATACGTTAGTGGAGTCCGCTCAATGAATGATGGTCTTCATTATACAAGCCTTGAATACACAGAGGAAAACGGTAGTGAGATTGTAAAATATGCCTACGATTCTGGCGAAAAGGTGGCTACCATCGCCACTTCTAAGGGGATATTCAGTGAAGCTAAAACACGATTTGACGACTATCAATTCAGTGCCGATGAAAGCAAAATTCTGATCAAAACAGATGAAGAGTCAATCTACCGTAGATCCACCAAAGCAAATTACTATGTATATCTGATTGAAAAGAAAAGATCGTTTCCTCTGGCTGATCAATCGAAAGGCAAACAACGTTTGGCCACCTTTTCTCCAAGTGGAGATATGGTCGCGTACGTTCGCGACAATAACATTTTCATGATGGACATCAACTACAGAGAAGAAGTCAAAATCACGTTTGACGGCGAAAAGAACAAAATCATCAATGGTGCTACTGACTGGGTTTACGAAGAGGAATTTGGTTTTGATAACGGTTTTTATTGGTCACCAAAAGGAGACAGAATCGCTTATTACAAGTTCAATGAAACCAAAGTCAAAGAATTCCAAATGGCCATGTATGGCGACTTGTACCCTGAACAATACACTTTCAAATATCCAAAAGCTGGTGAAGTGAACAGTGTAGTGAGCATATTGATATATGACATTAATGCAATGGTTTCTAAACTTGTGGACACAGGGAAAGAAACAGACATCTACATTCCTCGCATTCAATGGACACAGGACAATGACAGATTGTGTATAATGCGAATGAACAGACACCAAAATCATTTGGAATTCTTACTCACTGATTTGAGGAAATCACAACCATTTGAATTGGGCACAACTACCATTTTCTCAGAAAAAGCTGAAACATATATTGACATCAATGATAACCTGACCTTTTTGAAAGATGGAAAAAGTTTTTTGTGGAACAGTGAACGTGACGGTTACAACCATCTGTACCTATTCAACATGAATGGCGAAGTCAGCATACAATTAACCTCTGGTGAATATGACGTGATAGATTTTTATGGCATTGACGAAGATCAGGGCACTGTTTATTTCAGCTCTGCAGCAGTAAGCCCTTTAGAAAAGCATGTATATGTGACAAATCTCAAAGGCAAAAAGCCAAGCAAACTATCAGACAAACCTGGTCACAACGAAGCTTCGTTTTCAGACACTTTCGAATATTTCATCAACTACCACAGTGATGCCAACACGCCTTATTACATCACGCTTCAAAATAAAAAAGGTAAGTTGATTCGTGTTTTGAAGGACAACGCAGACTTAAATGCAAAACTCAAGAATTACAACCTCTCGAAAAAGGAATTCTTCACTTTCCAAAATTCCGGCGGAACTACTCTCAACGGATGGATGATCAAGCCCCCTTCTTTCGACCCTTCTAAAAAATACCCGGTCTATGTAGCGATTTATGGTGGTCCAGGCTCAAATACCGTAGAAAACAACTGGGGTGGACGAAATTACTTTTGGCACCAGCTGTTGGCTCAAAAAGGATATATCGTTACGAGTGTGGATCCAAGGGGAACCATGTATCGTGGACGCGATTTTGAG
>CAZKMC010000178.1:2397-6221 GCA_964553485.1 uncultured Comamonadaceae bacterium | reverse complement strand
CATGTAAAGTATAGAACCAACCCCTGGTTTGATCAACACCTTCCGCGATAAAGTCTGCCGGAAAAGCCAATCCACCATCAATTTTCTCCTTATTTTCAAAAGGATAGTGCCATTGGGCATAAGGCATAGATCCACTGTCAAACCAAACATCAATTAAGTCTGATTCACGGTGCATAGGCTTGCCTGTAGACGACACTAAGACTACATCATCTATATACGGCTTATGCAAATCAAATATGGAATAATTCGCTTTATCAAAACTCCCAGGAATGAAGTCCAATAAAGGATTAGAACTCATTACCCCCGCCTTGACAGAAAGATCAATTTGCCCCTTCAATTCAGTAATATCACCTATACATATCTGTTCATCATTTTCTTCTGTCCGCCAAATTGGTAATGGGATGCCCCAAAAACGAGAACGAGACAAATTCCAATCATTTAGATTCTCAAGCCAATTACCAAAACGACCACTTCCAGTGCTGGCCGGCTTCCAATTGATAGTATTGTTGAGCTCAACCATTCTATCCTTGGACTTAGTCGCTTTAACAAACCAGGAGTCCAACGGATAATACAATATAGGCTTATCAGTCCTCCAACAATGCGGATAAGTGTGTTCATACTTGGCAACATTGAAAGCCATACCTCTTTGCTTGAGATCAATAGCAATATCAACATCTACTGAATTCTGAGGTGCCGTACCCTCATCATAGTATTCATCCTTGACATACCGCCCGCTAAGTTTGCCCATACCCTGTACAAACTTTCCTGTAGTATCAACCAAAGGCACCTTATTTCCTTGGTCATCAAGTATAAGCAAAGGCGGAACCCCAGCAGCAGCGGCTACACGAGCATCGTCAGCACCAAAAGTCGGCGCTGTATGCACTATTCCGGTTCCATCTTCTGTGGTCACGAAATCACCTGGAATAACCGTAAAGGATTTTGATGTGTCATCTACAGGCTTATGATAAGGTAAAAGTGCTTCATACCTCATTCCCAATAAGCCGCTTCCCTCAACTTCTCCAAGTACCCTAAACTCTACATCTTTTGCTACTGGAAAATGTTTGTCTACTAACGCCGAAGCGAGAATGACTATAATGTACTCATTAGTATATTTATTCTTCGTTTCTACTACAGAATAAATTATCCCTTTTCCGACTGTCAATGCGGTGTTTGACGGTAACGTCCAAGGAGTGGTCGTCCAAGCTATGAAGTATAGGTTTTGTGGGTGTTTTGGTGCAATACTTAACTTTGAAAGCAATTGATATTTATCCTCATCAAATACTTTAAATTGTGCTACAATCGTCGTATCCTTTACATTCCGATATGTTCCAGGTTGATTAAGTTCATGAGTACTCAATCCTGTCCCTGCTTTAGGCGAAAAGGGTTGAATAGTATACCCCTTATAAAGCATGTCATTGTCCCACAGCTTACGAAGCAACCACCACACAGATTCGATGTACTTATTGTCGTAGGTAACATATGGATCATCCATATCCACCCAATAGCCCATTTGACGAGTAAGCTGGTTCCAAACGTCGGTGTATTTCATCACCGCTTTGCGACATTCCTTGTTGTAGTCCTCGACAGATATTTTGGTGCCGATGTCCTCCTTGGTGATTCCTAATTCTTTTTCTACACCCAACTCAACAGGCAATCCGTGGGTGTCCCAACCCGCTTTTCGCTCTACCAATCTACCTTTTAGGGTTTGGTACCGACAAAAAATATCTTTGATCGCCCGAGACATGACATGATGAATACCTGGAAGACCATTCGCTGACGGAGGTCCTTCATAGAACACAAAAGGCTTGTTTGACCTTCTGTTTTCCACACTTTTTGCGAATATTTCATTCTCTTCCCAGAAGCTCAACATTCGGCTTGCACTTTCAGATAAATCTAACTGGGAATATTCCTTGTATTTCGTTGACATCTGCTGGTTTCTTTAAGAGGCCAAAGATAGTCAATCACTGTCATTCACAGCCGTAGAATATGAATCGAACAACACTGGTTTTTGGTAAAAACGTTTGTCCCGTGAGTGGGCGCTTTTCCACTTCAAGAGCGGAGAATCTGGCATTTGACAAGATCCCTGAAAGATTTTATCTCCTCTCTATGCCCCATATCATCTTGATTATCATGTATTTATGTAGCTTCATTTTCAATTTTACCTTGTTCTTATAACCTTTTTTATATGTTATCGGTATAAGAAGCTGAACCCAAATTAGACTATCTGAAGTCACGCTCAGATATCACAATATACAGCGGCATGAAAAATTACAACACCCAAACAATACAGCTTCCTTCTGCAAGGAAGAATCTGATGACCTGCCTAACTAATCAGTGTGCGGGATAAATCTGTTTGTGAAATTCGTTTCACAGCAGGTATATATCGTAACATAAAATCGATTGTTACATCGAAAGAATGATTGAAGGTAAAGGCCATATCGTCCATAATCTATTTAAGGCAAGAGGAACACAGTTCTTGCTCCTTACTTCGTTGATTTTATTTTCATCACGGGCTTCGGCGCAATTATCCGTTAATGAAAATAACTCGGCCCCTGAGATGGCCGCCCTTATTGAGGGCAGCGGAGTCACTATATCTAACTTCACAATTACAGCAGGTCGTAACTGTCAAATTGGATCTTTCACTTATACCCCAGATGGTGTTTTAGGCTTTGATGAAGGTCTTATTCTTTCTACTGGCAGACTTACCCAATGCATTGGTCCAAACGACGTGGAAGATTCTTCTATCGGAAATCCAGATTATACGGCGGCTGACATCACCGCTATAGAGCCTCTTGCCACGAGCGACGCCGTAGGAACTGTTATCTCGGGTGAAGGAACTGTTCAAACAATTACTGCTACTGATGATGCAGGAAACAATGCAAACTGCACTTTCGACATTACACTTGTGGATAATATAGATCCTGCTATTACTTGTCCTGCAGATCAAAACGTAAGAGGTGATGTCTTTTGTCAAGCTACCTTGGCTGACCACACGGGAATGGCGATTACTTCAGATAACTGTGATCTTTCAGTTTCGGTAACACAATCTCCAACAGCTGGATCGACCGTTTCAGGAACACAAACGATAACTCTGACCGCTACAGATAATGCAGGTAATACAAATACTTGCACGTTTGACGTCAATGGTACAGCGGATGCTTCTGATGTGTATCCTCAAGGAACTACTACTGTCGCTTGGACAGTAACTGACGGTAACGGGAACACTGCTACTTTTTCAATGGATATCACAGTGAATGACAATGAGGCTCCTGCCATCACTTGTCCTGCCGACCTAACTCAAAGCAACGACCTTGGAGCATGTGATGCCGCAGTAACTGTACCTGCAATTGCAGCTACTGATAACTGTGGTATCGCTACCATCGTCAAAGACATTACTGGGACTGCAGATGCTTCTGCTACCTACCCTGTGGGAACTACTACTGTTACTTGGACTGTAACTGATATCCACGGTAACGTTTCTACTTGTAATCAAGACATCACTGTAAATGATGATGAGCTGCCGACAATCAATTGTCCGGCTGACGTAAACCAAACTGCGGATGCAAGCAACTGTGATGCCGTGATTACTGTGATCGCCCCTATTGTCAATGATAACTGTGGGGTTGCCACTATCATCAATGATTACAACGGCACGACGGATGCTTCTGACACTTACATTGTTGGAACGGCTGTAGTTACTTGGACCATTACTGACAACAACGGAAACGTTACTACTTGTGCTCAAAACATTACTATAACCGATGACGAAGCTCCTGCCATCACTTGTCCTGCCGACCTAACTCAAAGCAACGACCTTGGAGCAT
>CAZKMC010000178.1:0-2297 GCA_964553485.1 uncultured Comamonadaceae bacterium | reverse complement strand
TGATGAGCTGCCGACAATCAATTGTCCGGCTGACGTAAACCAAACTGCGGATGCAGGAGGTTGTTTTGCTGTCCTAGCAATCAACGCACCTGCTGTAAATGATAATTGTGGTTTAGCATCATTCACCAATGATTTCAACGGCACGGCAAATGCTTCTGATACCTATTTTGGAACAACGACTGTGGTTTGGACTGTAGTAGATATTCATGGCAATATCACTACTTGTGATCAGATCATTACGATTGTTGATATGGAATCACCAGTGGTCACTTGCGCTGCAGACTTTACTGAATTGGTTGATGACGCTTGTGAGTTCATCATTCCAGATTATACAGGAATGGTCACTCCATCTGCTAACTGCGACATTGATGTTGAAGTAGTTCAATTTCCAGCTCCAGGCACTGTAATTAGCGATTCAGGAACAATTCAAAACATTGAAATGACTGGAACAGATGACAATGGAAACTTTAGTATTTGTGACTTTAACATCACTCTAGATAATACTATAGCTCCAGTGATTACTTGCCCAGCGGATCTAACTGAGTATGTCAATACTACTTGCAAATTTACAGTGCCTAACTATACTGGCCTAGGCCTTGGAAGTGATAACTGTACTGCACCTATAATTACTCAAGTGCCAGTTGAAGGAACTGTATTGAGTCTAGGAACAATTAAATTGACCGCAACTGATCCTGATGGGAACAATACTGCCTGCAATTTCGACATCACTGTGTTAGGTAGCATTGCACCGGTAATCTCATGTCCTGGAGATCAAATCAAGAATACAACGGTGATTGTGAGCACATCATTGGTGACTATACTGCATTAGTAACTACCAATGAAAACTGCAGCGCGGTTAGCATTGTAAAAGCACCTATGCCTGGTTCTACTATCATAGGAGACTCTCTAATAGTCATGACTGTTAGTGATGCCTATGGAAATGTAAGCACATGTGACTTTATGGTAATACTGGAAGACGTAACAGCACCGGTTATTACTTGTCCGGCAGACATCATTGTAACCAATGACCTTGGAGATTGCTGTGCAATTGTAACCTTCTTGCCTCCGGTAACCGAAGAGAATTGTACAATTGCTTCATTGGAATTAACAGAAGGACTCGAAAGCGGAAGCTTTTTCCCTGTCGGAACTACCACTCAGACTTATGTAGTTCTAGATTGGTTTGGCAATACTGATACTTGCTCATTCACTATTGCCGTGAATGATGAAGAAAACCCAATTGTGGTTTGTCCAGCAGACATTGAAGTCTTCAATGATTTCAAAGTTTGTGGAGCTGTTGTAGAAAATGATATCCCGGTTCCAACTGACAACTGTGCTGTTGTCTCAATTGACTTGATTGAAGGCCAGCAAAGTGGTGAAGTATTCCCTGTGGGAGTGACAACTGTTACTTATGCGGTAAATGACATTCACGGCAACTTCAGTTCATGTTCTTTCAATATTACTGTGATTGACAATGAAGCTCCAGTGGCGATGGTATGTCCTGAAAAGGCTATCATTCCAAATGATCTAGATGATTGTGGAGCAGTATTCACTTACGAAACACCATTTGCTGAAGACAGCTGCGGTGTAATGGTAACTGAACTAATCTCTGGTTTAGAGAGCGGATCTGTTTTCCATCTTGGCACAACTACGGTAGTATGGTCTTTTGAAGATGAAGCTGGAAACACTACGCTTTGCACATTCGACGTAACTGTTGAAGATACTCAAGCTCCGTACATCGATTGTCCTGCAGACATTGTAGTGAACAACGAAACTGGTCTGTGTGGAGCATTTGTTTCATTTGACCTGCCTCAGGTAGTTCAAGCGAACCTTGAATATAAAGGAATCAGTACTGATCGTTTTGTGATTGATTATCAGGAGAGTGCCAATTGGTAAACAAATGTGCCAATGGTGTAGATTGTAATGAAGATGATCACCAATTGAACCGTAGGGCTGAATAGACGTTCATCACGCAGAACACCGCTCAATCATTGAAACAAGCCCTTTTAAGGCTATTTCAATGCTCGCTGGAGTGGCTTACCCTTCTGAATTTGAGTTGTTCAGGCTTTACTTAGCTTAAGCATGTTGCTCATTCCTTGTTCAGAAATAGGCATACTTGCAATGTTGATGATTATTTCACCTTCCTTGATCATGCCACTTTTCTTGAGGATGTATTTGATGTCCGCAATTGTGTGGTCCGTACTCACCATTTTGTCGTAATAGAAGGCTTTTACCCCCCAAACGAGGTTCATTTGGGTCAAAATCTTCCGATTTCCCGTGAAAACGAAGGTAGTTGCTCT
>CAZKMC010000177.1:663-6228 GCA_964553485.1 uncultured Comamonadaceae bacterium | reverse complement strand
TTCAAGTCTGAAGGAGTGGCTTACGATATGAATATCATTGTGGCTTATTTGAACTTCAACCCATCCCACGTGGAACTGAGCAACTTCAAGTCGAAAATTGGTCGATCAGACATCAGCGCTTCCGGGAAATTTGACAACTACTTAGCATACGCCCTGAAGGATGAGATGCTTTCTGGAGTTTTCAATATGCAAAGCGAATTGTTGGACTTAAGTGAATTCACTTCAGATGAGAAAGTGACTTCAGAACAAGCAGGCACTGAAGAAGAGATTATGGGCATCATTGAGGTCCCAAGTAATATCGACTTTACCTTGAACGCCAACATAGACAGATTGATCTATGATGATATAGACATGGCAAATGCCAAGGGTAAAATCATGCTAAAAGACCGTGTTGCAGTCTTCAAAGATTTGAGTCTAGACATGTTAGGAGGAAATGTAAAAGTGAACGGAGATTATGACACCAGCAGCGAAGTACCGAAGATGGACATTGATTTCGACATCACAGAGATGGACATTAACCAGGCGGCTAATTCGTTTTACACAATAGAAAAAATGGCCCCTATTGCAAAAAGTTGCAGGGGTAAATTCTCAACAAATCTAAGCTTGAAAGCTTCGCTAGATCAAAATATGACGCCAATTGAAGAGACCATCAGAGGCAAGGGTCGAGTCAAGACCAAGTCTGTCAGCGTTGAGAAATTCGAGCCGTTGAACAAACTTGCTTCAGAGCTTGGAATTGAAAAGCTTGCCAAACAACGATTTGAAAACCTAGACATTAGTTACAAAATGGACAATGGAAAGATCATTGTCGATCCATTTGTGGTGAATCTAGAGGGTGTACCTGCAACCATTTCAGGATCCATGACCCTACTTAAGCAAGAATTGGATTACGGTCTCAAAATGGATTTACCCGTGGCCAAACTTCCAGGAAACATTGGTTCTCAAACTGCTGGAGTTCTGGGTCAACTGAATGAGAAATTCGGGACAAACATCAGCACTGCGACAACCATACCTGTGAGCCTGAAGATTGGAGGAACCATTGACAAACCGACTATTTCCGGAAACTATGGTGAATTGGTGAAAGAGCAATCCAAAGAACTCAAAGACCAAGTCAAAGAAGAGGTCAAAGAGATCATCACTGAGAAAGTAGACCAGGCAAAAGTTGAGGCCATTGCAAAAGCAAAAGAACTAGCTGCAAAAATCATTCAAACCGCCCAAGCACAATCTGATAAGCTCGTTTCTGAAGCTACCAAGCAGGCTGAAGACCTGAGAGCAAAGGGTTATGCAGAAGCTAAAAAAGTTGAAGACAGTGCTAAGAACGTGCTGGAGAAAGCCGCCAAAAGAGCATTAGCTGACAAAGCCCGAAAAGAAACAGACAAACAAGCTGATGGCATCATTGCAAAAGCGAATGAACAAGCTGCGGCTATTATGAGCAAGGCTCAATCTGATTCAGACGCACTCATTCAGAAAGCCGAAAACCAATAGGTGGCAAGAACCTTGCTGTGAAGAAACGAATTTCAATAGTAATAATGAAGTATTTTTTAGTTGGTATCTGCATCTTCCTCGCCGTAGGCCTAAACGCCCAGGAAGAATGTGAATACGAAGCATCCTCGAAAGCTGCAAAACTAATTGAGAAAGCAGAAGACAAGAAGAAATATGATTCCGACGAGCGAAGAGAATTCTTGGAAGAAGCCTTAGAAGAAGACGAAAACTGTTTACCCTGCCTCAGGCAATTAGGAGAGTCAGAATTTAAGATCGCAAAACGCAAAGGGTCCGGATTTGGAAGGGCACAGAGTTACTTTGACCGACTCATTTCTCTCTGTGAAGAATACCACTCAGAACCTTATTATTACTTGGGAGCAATAGCTTACGCTACCCAGGAATATGAAAAATCACTTGAGTACTTTGACAAATTCTTGCGCTTTCCGGATGATGATCCGTCCAAGTTTGAGAAGAACTACGACAAACAATACGACGAAGTAAAGGAGACCATCCCCTACATCGAATTTTACCGCGATTTCTATTTACACGAAGGTGATTTTGAGCCTAAAATCGTGCACGGTGCAAGCTCAGACAAGGACGATTATTTACCTGCAATTTCTCCTGACAATGAATTGATGTTCTACACTCGGAAGTTCATGAAACAGGCAAAAGGCGACGTCGTGAAACGTCAGGTAGAAGAATTCACCTGGAGCAGGCGCGATGACCTAAACTCAATCTTTGACAATGGAGAAGCTCTGCCCACACCCTTCAATATGGGCGACAACTATGGGGGTGCAAGTATCTCGGTAGACAATAAGGAAATGTATATAGCAAAGAAGAATCCTGTTACGGGAAATCCTGAGAACATCGACATTTTCAGCACTCGTTATGAATTCGTCTATGACGAAAAAGAAGGCAAAAAAGTCTACAAATGGACTGAACTTATTGACCTTGGGGCTAACATCAATACCACGATGGGCTGGGAAAGCCAACCTTCTTTGAGTGGTGATGGCCAGACACTCTATTTCGCCACAGTACGTCCAGAATGTATTTCAGATAGCGACGGGAACCCAAGCACAGACATATTCTACTCTGACCGACAAGAAGACGGCAGTTGGAGTCCAGCGAAATCTCTAGGCGAACCAATCAATACCCGCTGGAACGACAAAGCCCCTTTCATGCACTCCGACAGTCACACGCTCTACTTTGCGAGCACTAGAAAGCCAGGTGGCGGCGGTTATGATATTTGGTATATCAGAAAAGAAAATGATACGTGGGGAAAACCTCGAAACATGGGAGCCCCTATCAACACTGATAATGATGAGCATGGAATGATTGTGAGTTCAGATGGCGAAATCGCTTACTATGCTTCAAACCGCATCAAGGGCAGCAAAGGAATGGACATATACTCCTTCCGTTTGCCAGAAGAAGCACGTCCCGAAAAAGTAATGATCCTAAAAGGAACCGTTAAAGACGAAGAAGGAGAACCGGAACAAAATGCCATAATCGAAATTGAATACGTTCAAAGCAAGGAAGCACAGTCGATTGAGCTCAATAAAGATGATGGCACCTACGCCGCAGTTATTAGCATGGAACGCAATGAAGATGTCATTATCTCAATCCAGGGAGAGGACAAAGTATTCAATACCCACTTAGTTGTAGACAAAGCTGAAACCATTCAACCTGATGTAATCAAGCTGGAAATGAAAGCTGAAAAAGTGGCCACCAACAAGCCCTTTGTGATTCCAGATATTTTCTATGTAACCAACAGTGCGGATATCAACAGAGAAAGCAAGGTCATTCTGGACGCTTTTGCGAAATACCTTGAAAAGCATTCTAACATTTTCGTTGAAATTAGGGGACACACAGACAGTGAAGGTTCCGACCCAGATAACATGGCTTTGAGCATGGACCGTGCTTTTGAAGTGAAGGGCTACCTTGAGCAACAAGGCATTGACGGAAACCGCATTAAAGCAAAAGGCTACGGCGAGACCAAACCTCTTACGGACAACACCTCTGAAAAAGGCAGAGCTCTGAACCGTAGAACTGAATTTGTGGTGACGAAGATATAAGACACGTCTGAACTCCCTTGACACCCCAGCTCAATTTCACGTCAACAAAATTCGAATGCCCACCTATTGATCGGATGTTAGGACAATCTGAAAAATCCGGAACTTTTAGCTGGGGACAGCGGGTGCTGTCCCCTAGGGGCAAGCAGAAAAATTCGTCACCTTTATTTTCCCCATGCACCACTCCAACCTTTCAAAGGTTTGAGAAACGATCAACTCAAACATCCAACGTTCTACGAATTGAACCTTCGGTTTGCTCCATTCACTTATCGCATAAGCCATATTCATTCATCGCTAATTAGATGGATTCGGATAGGATGATATATTTTCAAGATGATCGCCCATACCAAAGAGGTTTCTTAATCGAAATCCTTACACAACTAACTACATATTAGCTAGTTAAATCAAAATATTTATTTTCATACAAGTGAAGGAAATACTCAAAACTGAAGTAAATTTAATATGGTTTTCGACAATGAAGACCGTTAAATATTTTGCTTTTATGATTCATCCTTCAACTGAATTGCGGTTCATCAGCCCGGAAGTTGGATATGGCGTTGTTGCCAAAGAGTTTATTCCTAAAGGAACTATTACCTGGGTTCTAGACAAGCTGGACCGAGAGTTTACCCAACAGGAATTTCAGGATCTTGAACCAGGCTACCAGGAGATTCTAGACACCTATACTTTCAGAAACAACAAAGGCAATTTGGTGTTGTGCTGGGACAATGGCCGTTTTGTCAATCACAGTTTCAATTCCAATTGTTTGACTACGGCCTACGACTTTGAATTGGCAATAAGAGACATTCAACTTGGTGAGCAACTTACAGATGACTATGGTTATCTCAATATTTCTCAGCCTTTCAGAGGCATAGATGAGGGTACTAAAAGAAAAGTCGTCAAACCAGATGACCTTTTGAAATACCACGCGGTTTGGGACAAAAAGCTTCAATCTGCATTTAAACATGTATCTGACGTAAATCAACCTTTGAAAAAGATGATCAAAGATGATCAATGGGCAGAAATTCAAAAAGTAGAGAGGGGCCTCCAACCCATGGTATCTATCCTGACGAATTACTATCGCACATCCGAAAACTAAACTAAAACGTATAGTACTTATGGTGTGTGAGTCTGATCGATTCACACACCATTTTTTTTTCCATCTCTCTCTTCTTGAAACCCTAACTATCAATCTGCGTACATAGGAGCATAACTATCTCGAACTCCAAGAATTGAGAACCATGAAATGTTCTGTACTCACCCTATTGGTAACCCTTTTGGGTACCGCCCATCTAAGCTCAGCGCAATGTGTGCTGCAATCACAAAAAGTATATCTCAACAACGCTGGCGAAAGCCTTACTGTTGAATTGGAATATGCCGGTGCGGGCTATTATTTTGTCGACTCATTTAAGCCCGTAAATCCAAGCGAACCTTTTTCAATAGAAGTTCCGGGGCCAGAATTCTCCTATACCATTTTCGTGTTTGATGAAGAAATGAACTTATGTGCAACTCACAATAATGCTGAGTTGAACATGTCAATGTTTGTACTTGAAGGTGATTTGGAAGGTCAACCGCTCAGTATGTGCAATGCCACAGATGGTAGGGTTTGCAAAACGCCTTCCTCAGACTTGACCGGATTTAACTTTGCAGTTGCCGGAACACCAAGCGTGGATGGTTGTGTTGGAAATCTCGCAGCGGGAGACCACACGGTTGTTTTTGACCCCGTGATTGATGCAAACGGAATCGAATACTACTCAGAACCTCAAGTGATTTCCGTACCCACGTTTGACGTCAGCTTTGACCACCTTGATTTGCTATGTGCGGAGCCCACTCGAACAGACAGAGGAATTCTCGAAATGACAGTCAACGGAGGTAGCGGAAGTTATGCGCTGGACTGGTCAATTCCTTGCGGAAATATAGACCCCGGCAACAATCGCGTTATCCAAGACATTAAGTGTACTGGTTGTTTTTCAGTCACTATCACTGATCTTGTAGACAATACATGTACAGCCACATTCAA
>CAZKMC010000177.1:0-653 GCA_964553485.1 uncultured Comamonadaceae bacterium | reverse complement strand
CATTCACCGCAGGAAGTTGTCCCGGCGATTATTACTGCGATGGTGTGATCAACACCAACGAACTTTTGTACTTCCTAGGAGAATTCGGGCATGCCGAAGACCAAGCTTATGCAGCATTAGACTGCGATGGAGTCATTAATGTATCTGACATGCTCGCTTTATTGAGTGCATTCAGCTCATCTTGTGAATAGGCCTTTTCCTTAGTCACTAAACAAGAGCGCCCCAGCAATGAGGCGCTTTTTTTATGTTCAAAAATTATCCTTGAAGATCAAGTGCCTCATGCAATTCAATCTCACAGGCCTTGTCCCAGCCATTCAAATGTGGATGTCCATCCAATAGTTTTTTCGCTTGATCCACATTTTCTGCTTGAAGAATCGAATAACCACAAACCTCTCGGTTGCTAGGTTTCGATTTTCCACCCACAAAAATACGTTCTCCAGCGGCTAAAGGTCGGCCCATGTCAATTAAATGATTGCCACATTTTTGAGCCCAGATCATCCACTGCTCCATTCCTTTCTCTCGATCTTCTTTTGGTGTGTTCGCCATTTGCTCCATTACTGAAGTAGGAGCATGATAAGTAACAATGAACTTTTTCATAATCAAGGTATTAAGTGAAACTCGTGGAATCTAGAAGGTACATAATAAGTTATTCA
>CAZKMC010000176.1:5603-6246 GCA_964553485.1 uncultured Comamonadaceae bacterium | reverse complement strand
TTATTCTGAAAATACTCTCGGGAAAAAGCATAGATACGCGCATTTTTTCTCATCCAATTTCCTGGTTGATCTACGCAATGTTGACTTGGACTTTGCTCACAAGTATTACTAGTGAGTTCCCTACGGTTTCTTTCAAGTTTTTGCTTGCAAGGATGTGGTTCATTGCTGGTTTTTATTTCCTTCTTGCACATATTTTTCAGAATAGAAAAAACATGCATCGTTATTTGATGCTCTACCTCTTCCCATTGTTTGCAGTGATAACCTATACTGTTGTCCGACATGCAGGCTTTGGATTTGAAAAGGATCCTGGGCATTGGGTCATGGAGCCATTTTACAAAGACCACACATCATACGGAGCGGTGCTTGCCATGTATTTCCCTGTTCTCGTGGGGCTCTTGCTACAAAAGCGATTTAACCCCTTGTTAAAAGCATTTCTGATAATTGGTCTTGGAATTTTGACGGTGGGAATCATCTTGTCTTATACGCGTGCAGCTTGGGTCAGCTTGGCTGGGGCAGCGGTATTGGGGGGGCTTATGATGTTGCGAGTTCGGCTTCGAACTTTACTTTTGACACTGGTAGCCGCTGGGAGCTTCTTATATGTGGCCCAGGATGATTTGGTCATCATGCTTGAGAAGAACCAGCA
>CAZKMC010000176.1:0-5593 GCA_964553485.1 uncultured Comamonadaceae bacterium | reverse complement strand
ATCTAGTGACGCTTCAAATTTAGAGAGGCTGAACCGTTGGAACAGTGCTTTAGCCATGTTTGAAGAACGCCCACTGGTTGGCTGGGGGCCCGGCACCTACCAATTTGTATATGCTCCTTTTCAAAAAAGTCAAGATCTCACAATTATCAGCACCAACAATGCAGACGGAGGCAATGCTCACAGCGAATATCTTGGTCCTCTGGCTGAACAAGGTGTTCCTGGAATAATCATGATGGTGCTCCTTGTTTGGATGGTAAGTCAAATGGCTTTCAGACTATTTTATACCTTGAACGACAGGGAGCTAAGGATTCTTGTTTTGACTTCGTATTTGGGGCTTATGACTTACTTCACTCATGGCATCCTGAATAATTATCTAGACACTGACAAAGCGAGCGCACCTTTTTGGGGATTCATCGGGATTTTGGTAGCGATTGATATTTTCCACCGTCAATCAGAAAAAAGCTTGAATTAGAGGAATCTGCAGCTGAGTAAAGCTGTGTCATCGATATAGGGCATTTCGCCTCTGAATTTATTAAGTTCAAGCATAATCTTGGCGTTCAAATCTTCCATAGACAAATTGAAATTGTCTCTGGTTATTTGCTCAAGTCTTGCTGTACCAAACTCTTCCAGGTTTTCATCTTCTAGCTCTACCAATCCATCGGTATAGCAGACAACTAACGTTCCCGGTTTGATGATTTTCTTGCCCATGGTCATCACTGGGATCTCATCAAACATTCCTAGGCCTATGCTGCCCTCAGTTAACCAAGATTCCTTTCCATCTGGTTGCAGTAAAACGGGTGGATTATGTCCACAGTTGACATAATTAAGCTCGCGGGTTTTCTTGTTATAAGTTGCTATGAACAGCGTGATATACTTCTCTCCCATTGCGCTTTGCATGACTCTGGCATTCAATTCATATACGATTCGATCTAGGTCAAAATCGAGATAACGAAAGATTGCCATTAAATACGCCTGGAAATTGGACATAAGGAAGGCAGCAGAAACTCCTTTTCCAGAGACATCTGCCACACAAAACATCACCTCATCTTTGTTGAATTCTATGAAGTCATAGTAATCTCCACCTACTTGTTGGTGAGGTTTGTAAATGGCCGACACATCAAACAATTCATCTGATGGAAGTCTATTAGGCACAAGCATTGCCTGCATCTCTGCAGCCAGTTCCAATTCTTTTTTAACCCGTTCTTGTCTTAGATTTTCTTCAACTAATTGTCGGTTTTTGATTGCAACAACAATTAAGTTTGTGAAAGTCTGAATGAACTTCATGTGCTTGATTACAGGTGAAATACCTGCACTTTCTTCCACATCCCCTACAAGAACATATGCAATCGGTTCTTCTTCATGGTAAACTGGAATTCGGACATTAAGACTTTCCTGTTTGGATTGATTACTTAGGGTAAAACTGTCCACACCCGATTCACTAAACAAATCTTGGTCTTCTATCTCCGGAATTTCACTGGTTACGCCAAACTTCAAAATGCATTGCCATTTTTCAAACCTTGAAAAAAGCAGGAGTTTAGAGATGTTGAGTGGAGGATTTTGTAGCGTTTGCCGATATTTCTCCAATATTTCCTCAACACCTACATTGTTGTTGACGGCCATTGTTATATCGAGGAGGGCATTCAATTTGAAATCCCTGACTTGTAGCTTTCGCTCCAACCTTCCTTGACCTACTTTTGACTCGTTTGACATTCTTGTGTTAAAGATCTAAAGTTATCTCATTTTATTCATCAGTTCAGGGATCTTCCTGATGTAAGCCAATTCCTTGAATTTTTGTCGAGATTCTCCTGCAGGGCTTCCAAAGACAGTTTGGCCACTAGGAATAGTTCCCATCACTCCTGACTGAGCAAGCAGTATTGCTTTTTCTTCAATATGAGCACCGCTTGCTATGCCCACTTGCCCCCAAATTGTGACCCAATCTTCAATTACCACGCACCCTGCTATTCCCGTTTGAGCAGCAATAAGACAATTTTGTCCTACAAGCGTGTCATGACCAATGTGGACTTGGTTGTCTAATTTGGATCCTTTTCCAATTCTTGTATCCGCTGACACTCCTTTGTCTATGGTACTCAATGCTCCAATTTCAACATTGTCTTCAATATCTACCCAGCCACACGAGTGCATTTTGACGTAACCCGAAGAAGTCTTTTTGTAATAAAAAGCATCAGCTCCAATTACTGAGTTGGAATGAATGATCACATTGTTGCCAATCCTCACATCGTCACGTAGGACAACTCCAGCTAGGATTACACAGTTCTTTCCTATAATCACCTTGTGCCCTATCTGCACTGTTGGGTGAATTTGAGAGCCCGCTCCAATGTGCGGCTTAGAAGCTTCTGTCCACCCCAAAAAAGGACGAAAATGCCTTGTCAGTTTGTTGTAATCCGCAAATGGTTCTTTAGAAATGAGCAAAGCTTTTCCCTGAGGACAATCAACTTCCTTGTCAATTAAAATAGTAGTAGCAGCCGACTCTAGTGCTTTGCTGTAATACTTGGGATGATCTACAAAAACTAGATCTCCAGATTCTACCCTATGGATTTCATTGATCCCTGTAATCTGGTGGCTTTCAGATCCGACAAAACTCACACTTAAAAAAGCTGCTGCTTCTTGAAGGCTTAATGATTGTTCTAACCTCATGATAAAAAGGTTCTATTTTCTCCTCGTCTATTTCCTAATTCGCTCAGTGTAATCTCCTGTTCGAGTATCTACTTTGATCCAAGAACCAGTGTCACAGAACAAAGGCACACGCACTTCAACCCCAGTATCAATAGTTGCTGGTTTCATGGTATTGGTGGCAGTATCTCCTTTGATTCCAGGCTCAGTGTATGTGATTTCAACCTCAACGTGAGAAGGTAATTCACAGCTAAGTACATTTTCCTCTTCAGCATGAAACATGATTTGGCAAACCAATCCATCTTTCAGGAATTGTGGGGCATTAATCAAATGCTTCGACACGGCAATTTGCTCATATGTTTCTGCATTCATGAAGTGATACCCTTGATCATCATTATACAAATACTGATAGTTTCGTGTCTCAATGCGTACAACATCGATTTTTACTCCTGCATTGAAAGTATTGTCAACCACTTTTCCATTCTCAAGGTTTTTGAGCTTGGTGCGAACAAAGGCTGGGCCTTTTCCTGGTTTCACATGAAGGAATTCAACGACTTGCCACAATCCACCATTGTAGGAGATACATAGCCCATTTCGTATATCAGATGTATTAGCCATTTCTGCTTATTAATAGTTGAGGTAAAGATAGTTGAATTCAAAGGGGACACAAACCCCTCAAACTTGCTAAAAGCGAATACGCAATTGAACACGAACATCAGATTTGAAGGGCCCTGAAACTGCGTCATATCCCGAGCCAACTGTTTGTCGATCTTCATACATCCAACGCGCATACCTCACCCACATATCCACTCCCCGTGCGATGTGGTACTTTGTTACCACGTAAAATCTTGATCCCGTAGAATAGTAAGCTGGAATGCTGAAAAAGTACAACACGTCATTTTCATAAGCATAAATTCTAGCATTGTAGGAGTCAGTTTGAAATAGCGCGTATCTAAGTGAAAAGCTGAATGGGGATTGTATTTTTTTAAAGTTGACATCCTGATAGATTAGAAATCCATCTTCCTTTTCTTGTCCCTCCAATTGAAAATTCACCCACTCCACACGAGATTTTAATCGAATATTAGGATGTGCTTGGAACGAAGCATTGATTCTGAAATTTTGCCGATCTGACGGCAAAGGGACTGTTATTTCTGCATCGCCTGTGGAGTAATTTCTCCATTTGCTTTTAGTTCTCCAACGTGCGTAAAACTCCGCTCTTCTTGAAGGCTTGTATGTCAATTGGGTCAGGTTTTCACGTCCTTGACTAGGTGCATCTACCGCAAACTTCAACCAACGATAATCATAGAAATCGGCATAGGTATTTATGTACCACTTTTGGTTCAATCTTAGCGCAGCCCCAATGTATGTTCCGCTTTCATTGGCAGGTCTGCTCCCTTCCATAAATGGATTTCCGAGTGGACTATGGAAATCTCTTTCATAATGTCGGTTAACCACAGCAATAGACAAAGCCTGATTCAAAGCTGCCATGACGCCATTCACAGTTCCCCATCCCCCGTTTGAACTAAGCCCTGTTTCACCAAAGAAGTTGAAGTTTCGAATTACCGCGGCATAATCCATTCCGGCTACCTGGCTTTGTTCCGAATTCAATTCAAACTGATTGTAGAGTTGTAAGTTTCTTTCTACGTCCGAATTCCATCTGGCATCCAGAGCTGACAATCCTAGTTGAACTCGACGTGTTTTCCATTCAAGGTGAGCACCCGTGAACTGTTGTGAAATAGCATCTTTATCAAAGAGCTCAGCTGGGGTTCTGTGAAATCCAGAAGTTTGGAAGGAGCTCACAACAAGCTCAGAAGGGTTCTCCAAAGAGTCTGAGCTTTGAACGACATTGGCATCCACCTTGTTCTGGCTATAGAAAATTGTCAACTCCACGTCTTTTAAACCAATAGTTACAGCGGCTCCGCGTAAAAAGAGATTTTCATCTACAGAAGTATATGGCCTCAAACCTGCACTGCTTCTCCTAACCAAAAGTGATTGAGCAGATTTTCCGAATGCCAGACCAGACCATAGTGTGAGTCCCTGACCAAAGTTCAACTGATAATCACCAACCACAAATTTCTTGACCAAGCCTTCCCCGCTGTAAAAAAGATGCGCGCTATAAAAATCAAAGCCTTGTTTCTGAGAACCAACAAAAAACTCTTCGCCAGCATCTTTCTCAGCAGTAAGTCCAATACTCAATGTTTGTCCCAGACGATATCTGTAACGGGCGTAGAGCTTGTCATTCGAGCCTGGATATTGAGGACCATCTCCGTCTTCATTTATGAATCCACGCTGTTCTTCGAGTACTGTTTGATATCTAAGAAATACGTCGTGTTTCCCAGTTGCAAGCGCTTCTTTGAAGGTCAATTTGCTAATCTGAGTGACTCCAGAGACCCGCACAAAGGGCAATACAGTATAAATAGTGTTCAAGTCCCACCCTTGTATGGCTTGGAGCTCATGGATGTCTTCCAATGGCCCGAAACGAGCAATGTGCACGAACAACGAAATAATCTGTTGTTCATTTATGAGATAGAGTCGCTCAAGCTCTTCTCTGGATGCCTTGTTGAGATTTACTGGACGCGCATAAAAGTCATTAAGGTCATCTAATAAAGTAGTGAAATCAATTTCCTCACCTTCTTCCAAATTTTCAGCAATCTGCTCAATGCATGTTTCAATGATACGCTGCTTTACTAGCTCATTTGCTGAACGCTGACCAAAACCAGCAAAACCGATGACCACAAGAGTCAACGAAAGTATAAATGCTTTAATGTTGGCCATTGAACGCTACTGATAGTTGTGGCGAAAAGCCCAAAATTTGATGATAAGAAGCCGCCACATCTGCCCTGAATCCGTTCCAAGCATATCCTGCTCCAAATGAAAATTGATCCGGCCCAGAACCTGCTCCTAACATTAAAAACAATTCGGGCAGAACTGCATATTCCACACCGGCAATCAACGCAGCTTT
>CAZKMC010000175.1:4743-6248 GCA_964553485.1 uncultured Comamonadaceae bacterium | reverse complement strand
TCTTGGCATTGGTTAAGCCATTATGGCTTGTGTGAAGCAGCAGTTCCTTGAAACGCTTCTTGTTCATCTTCTTGTTGTCTTCTCCGCCAAATTGGTCTATGTAACCGTCTGTGAACATGTATAGATACGTTCCTTCTTCATAAGAGATCTCTTTGGTAGTAAAATCTGAACTTGAGTGATTGATGAAGAAAGAACCGCCAATTGAAAAGCCATCTCCTTTGATTTCTTTTGCTTGCTGGTCTTTCACCAAGTATATAGGGTTCTGTGCTCCGGCAAATTGGATTTTCATGTTAGTAGGGTCAATGATACAAAGACTCATATCCATTCCATCTTGTGCATTGTTTTTATGCGCTTCCTGATTGAGGCTGGAAATGATCTCTTTGTGGACTTCGGTAAGAATTTTCCCTGGATCATGAATGCCTTTTTCGTTCACAACTTTGTTCAATTTGGAGTTCGCGATTAGTGACATAAATGCACCAGGTACGCCATGTCCTGTGCAATCAATTGTTGCTATGATATACCTGCTACCCAATTTGGAGAACCAGTAAAAATCTCCACTCACAATATCTTTGGGCTTGAAATAGACGAAAGAATTTGGCAAAAATTTCTGAATCTGTTCTTCTGGCAAAAGGATTGAGTTTTGAATCTTTTTGGCGTAGTTGATACTACTTAGAATCTTAGTCCTTTGCTCATTGATTTCTTCGTTTTGCTCATTCAGCACGCGGTTGATTTTCTTCTTCTTAATGAGACTGTAAGAAACCAGCACAAGAATCAAAGCAATACAGATGACTAAAATGACAAAGATCATTTGTTGAGACTTTTCTGAAGCCTCCTGCTCCGCCAACATGACCTCTTTTTCAGCAATTTCTTTTTCGCGTTTTTCAGACTCGTACCTCGCATTCAATTCGCTGATACGGCTGAAGTTATTAAGTTCTTTGAGGCTGTCTTTCAGTTCCACATGGAGCTGCTGATATTTATAAGCATGTCTGAAGTCACTCAAATCTTTAAAAATGTCTGATTTTACACTGTAGATATCCAGCATAGCATCATTGAATTCATTTCGGACAGCGCTTTTTTCAGCAATGCCTAAAAAAGTCAAAGCCTAGTTGAAATTACCTTTTTGCCTATTAACCTCGGCTAAACTGATTTGAGAGCTCACTGTTTGGAGCTCATCTTTGAGTTTGATGCTTCCTTGAAGAGCTAGTCCTAAATAATGTTGTGCTGAATCAAGTTGTTTGTTTTCAAGGAAAATTTCTCCTCTAATTGGTGAAATGTCTACAAAGGAACCATGAATTAGTTGAAACTTATCCAAGCTATCTGCAAACATGGTAGCCATTTGGTAGTCTTCCAGAAGCATGTAGTTAATAGATATATTGTAAAGATTGAGGGCTGCTCCTTCCATATCTCCAATTTTTAGACTGAGCTTATAGGATTCCTCATAATTCTTAATAGCGTCTGAATATTGTTCTAGCGCCCCATAGATAACACCAAGATTATTGATGATC
>CAZKMC010000175.1:0-4733 GCA_964553485.1 uncultured Comamonadaceae bacterium | reverse complement strand
TGGATGCGCCTTCTAGGTCATTTGCAGCTTCATAAAAAGTAAGAGCGGCTTGAAAGTTTTCTAGTCCAGTAAGATGTTTTCCTTGAAGAGCTGCCACAACGCCAATGTCATTGTAAGCTTCAGCTATATTGCTAGAGTCTGCAAGGAGAGTGGCAAGATTGAGAGCTAATTTAGCATGGGTCAGAGCTGAGTCTGGCTCATTGAACATGAGTTCATCGCTTATTTCAAGCCGAAGTCTAAGCCTTGTGCTGTCTTCATCTGCTTGATTCAGAATAGTATAAAGACTATCCAATACGTTGTCTTGAGCCTGACCACAAAAGGTCATTGTCAAGGCCACTATAAACATAGTGATATGGGAAAATTGTTTAATCATTTTCTTACGCGTTTGCACTGCGTGCTCCTTGTGAATACGTACTTTTGCCTAGAAAGTTCCTGACCTAGGAAGTAAATTGCTTGAGGGCAGTTTGTTTTGCAATAAAATTTCTATATTTGCAGCCCTGTTTTAGGGAAGAAAAAATTGAACAATGGCGCATCACAAGTCAGCATTAAAGAGAATTCGCAGCAACGAGACAAAACGTCTTCGTAACCGTTACTACCACAAAACTGCTAGAAATGCAGTTCGGGATTTACGTAACTTGACAGACAAGAAAGAGGCTTCTGAGAAGTTGCCTAAAGTTCTTGCTATGTTGGATAAATTGGCAAAGCGGAATGTCATCCACAAAAATAAAGCTGCCAACCTTAAATCGAGCCTTACAATTCACGTGAGTAATCTAGGTTAAGACCTGCATTTATAAGAGTTTAAGCCTCCCAAAGTGGAGGCTTTTTTTATGCAGGAATATTTGAACAAACAACAGCCCATTCGAACATGGGCTGAGGATGAACGTCCCCGAGAAAGAATTTTAACCCATGGAGTCCGGGCTGCAAGTGAAAACGAGTTGCTGGCTATTCTCATAGGCTCTGGAACGGCAAAGGCAACAGCAGTGGATTTAGCAAGACAAATGCTGGAGCAGTCTAACCGTGATTTGACCATGTTATGTAGGATGAGTCCACACCAATTGTGCGGATTTGAAGGTATTGGTCCCGCAAGAGCAGTGACTATAGCTGCTGCGTTTGAACTGGGAAGGAGATTGGAAGTGCAAAGAGGCAAGGAGAAGAAGAAAATTTCTTCAAGCAAGGATGTGTCGGATATTTTTCGACCAAAACTTGCCGACTTATCGCATGAAGAATTTTGGATATTGATGTTAAACAGGGCCAATCTGGTTTTGGCTGAGGCCATGATCTCTCGAGGCGGGTTGGCTGGAACGGTAGCAGACCCGAAGGTCATCTTTGAAAGGGCGCTGGCTTCAAGAGCATCGTCCATAATTTTGGTGCACAATCACCCTTCTGGAAATCGAAATCCCAGCGAGGCTGACCGTAAATTGACGAAACAACTCAAGAACGCTGGTGAATTCTTAGATTTGCCAGTATTGGATCACCTGATCATTGCAGGATCTGGATATTTCAGTTTTGCAGATGACGGCCTCATGTAGATTGAATGAAAAAAATCCTGACAGTCATAGGGGCCAGACCTCAAATCATTAAAGCAGCGGCCTTGAGCCGAGCTATTTCTGCCCATTTTAAAGATAGCTTAGAAGAGAAAATTCTGCATACTGGACAGCATTACGATAGCTCCATGTCTCAGGTGTTTTTTGACGAGTTGGGAATTCCAAAACCACATTTTCAACTCAATGTGGGTTCTGTTTCTCATGCAGAGCAAACAGCAGAAATGCTCAAAGGGATAGAACAAGTCCTTTTGACTGAAAAATATGATGGTCTATTGGTTTATGGCGACACCAATTCCACGCTGGCGGGAGCATTAGCCGCTACCAAAATTCATGTCCCCGTAGTGCATGTTGAAGCAGGATTAAGGTCTTTCAACAAACGCATGCCTGAAGAGGTTAACAGGGTTTTGTGTGATCATTGCAGCACACTGTTATTTGCGCCTACAGAAACAGCGGTGAGAAACCTTAAGAACGAGGGCTTCGATTTGGAACAGCAAGCTCCTTTTTCTGTAGATCATCCTAAAGTATTCCATTGCGGAGACGTCATGTTCGACAATTCGATGCATTTTGCTAGCCTAGCAGATCAAAAAGTGCGTTTGGTTGAAGATATGGGGCTTAGCAAATATGTGCTGGTAACAATTCACCGGCCGTACAATACCGATGCCCCTTTGCGTTTGAAAAGTGTGATGCTTTCTCTTTTGGCTTTGTCACAAGAAGACGGACTGGAAATGGTGTTTCCTATGCATCCGAGAACACGGAAGCTCTTGCGAAATTATCATCCTGAGTTATTTGCAGATATTCTGAGGAATCCCGCTTTTCATTTGATTGAACCGGTATCCTTTCTGGAAATGATTCAACTCGAAAAGAATGCCACTTTAATAGTAACGGATTCCGGGGGTGTACAGAAGGAAGCGTATTTTTTTCAGAAGCCATGTTTGGTTATGAGAACTGAAACAGAGTGGGTAGAATTGATTGAAACAGGTGCAGCCAAGCTTCAATATGAAATGGGCAATGTGTTTGTGGAAACGGCCGTACATTTTATTAAAAACCCTCCGAAAGAATTCCCACCTATTTTTGGGACAGGAGTAGCCTCTAACTTTATTTGCGAGCAATTGCTTGAACACCTGTGAACATGTTGATATATACGCATCAAATTTCCAATAGATTGAAATATGCCACCGATGTGTTTTTTGGTGGTATGATGGGCGTTGAAGTTAACCTCACGACCTCATTAGCTGAGTTCAATGCGCATCAAGGGTCAAAGCTGAACTATAGCGATGACCCTTCTTTACCAGGACTTCATATTCCACCAGCTGCCCTTTTGTTTGAAAAAGGCATCCGAGAACAGCAACTTCAAGTTGGTGTTTGGAAGGAGATTCCGGTTTTGTTTAGTTCAAACTCGGAAGCCAAAGTCTCGTTTGACCCTTTGGCAGCGAGTTTTTATTTGTTGTCTCGGTATGAAGAATATTTGCCTCATCGCTCTGATCGCTACGGGAGGTATTTACCAGAGAACAGTGTAGCGCTTAAAGAAGGATTTTTGCATCGCCCCATAGTAAACATTTGGGCCCGAGAAGTGGCTAGTAAAATAGCTCAGATATATCCTTCGTTTACCACGGCAGAAAGGAATTTCAAAGTAGTATCTACAGTTGATATTGATAATGCATTTGCATATAGGCAGAAGGGTTTCATGCGAACTCTAGGAGGATTTGCAAAAGACGTGACCCAGTTTGATTTCGACAATTTCAAAAAACGCTTCCTCAGTGTAATGGGGAGATATGATGATCCATTTGATACTTATGAGGAATTGAACAGGATGCACAAAGATTATCCTGTGAAGGCCGTTTACTTTTTCTTGTTAGCCGATTATGCGCACAACGACAAAGGCGTTAGTTATAGAAGTAAGAACTTTCAAAAGCTAATTAAGTCCATTGGCGACTATCATGACATTGGAATTCACCCTGGGTTTCAAAGTAATTTCCATCCACAGAGATTAGTAAAGGAAGTAAAACGGCTAGAGAAGATTTCGCACCGTGAAGTTGTGAGAAGTCGGCAACATTTTTTAATGATGAAATTTCCAGATACTTACCGGAGGTTACTTGGGTTGGGAATTACTTCTGATTACAGCATGGGATACGCCCAACTGCCAGGGTTTAGAGCTGGAACGTGCGATCCATATCCATTCTATGACTTGGATGCGGAAGTGAGCACCACCTTGATTCTCCATCCTTTCACGGTAATGGACGCAACTTTGAATTTATATATGGAATTGAAGCCTCAAGAAGCCATTGCACAAACTAAGAAGCTGATAGAAGAAGTGAAAGCTGTGAATGGCACGTTCATGACCCTATGGCATAATGAAACTTTAGGGGAACATTGGGCTTGGAAAGGGTGGTCTGGAGTATTGGAGGCCATTTTGAAAGAGGCTAGCAGCTAAGCGTTAAAACACGTGAATTTTCTGTTGTTTTGATTCAATTCAGCATCTATTCTTTAATTTAACCCTATACTTGAAAACAATGATACATGAACTAGGAAAACAGTCTTCTTTGCTCTCTCAATATTTGGCTGAGATAAGAGACGAGAGCATTCAAAAGGACCGTATGCGATTCAGAAGAAATCTGGAACGTATAGGCGAATTGTTAGGTTATGAAGTGTCCAAAACACTGGAGTTTGAGACAAAGGAAGTAACCACGCCTCTGGGTGTTGCTGAAGTTCAGGTGCTCAAGGAACAACCTGTTTTAGCTACAATTTTGCGCGCCGGGCTTCCGATGCATCATGGATTATTGAACGTATTCGATAATGCGGATAATGCTTTTGTTTCTGCATACCGCAGGTATCATAAGAGCGGCGAATTTGAAATAGAAGTAGAATACAGTTCGTCTCATGCTATCACTGACCGGACATTAATCATCGCAGATCCTTTGATTGCGACAGGTTCTAGCGTTGAATTGGTCTATAAATCTCTTCTGGCAAAGGGCATCCCGTTACAAATCCACGTGATTTCTGCCATTTCAAGCAATCAAGGAATTACTCATTTGAGACAAAGGCTGCCAGCCGGAACCCAATTCTGGACAGTTGCTATGGATCACGAACTCACTGCAAGGGCCTACATTGTTCCAGGTTTAGGTGACGCCGGAGATCTAGCATATGGAACTAAAGGCTAATGCAAAGCATATTATCAATAATCGGTTTTAT
>CAZKMC010000174.1:2552-6284 GCA_964553485.1 uncultured Comamonadaceae bacterium | reverse complement strand
TGATGACAAAAATCACCAACAGCGAGTAAAAGATTCTGCTGAATATTTTGAAGCTAAATAACACCGCGACTTACAGTTCCCAGATAGTGCTACGTTTGTGACGGCGTGGTTTGAAGTACCTCTTATTTTCAAGGATAAAGGCCATCACCAAATAAATAATCAATGGTGAACCCAAGGTGATAAAAGACAAATAGATAAAGGACAAACGCACCCTGTGAGCACCGATCCCAAGTTTATCGCCCCACCAAGAGCAGACACCAAAAGCTTGTTTTTCGAAATAATCAAAGATTCGTTTCATGCCGATTGTGAGATGGTTTGAGGGTTTGCAATCCTATGAGGCAAGATAAACATTTTTTGCGACTACATAGCGTTCTATAAAGTTGTAAAAGCCCTTGTGACTCAAGCCTATCAACAGGTTCTACTCCCCAAGCTTTCCAGGTTTTTATGGTCTTATTCATTTCTGGAGGCAATTGCTGGTAGTGATCAATAGCACTTTCAGACAATTCCTGTTTTTTCAGCCATTTTGCTCTAAACCAGATCAATGGGAAGATGGCGTTTGTCAAAACTCCCCGAATTGACTCTTCCGCCAATGCAGAAAATTGTGTCCCATAGATTTGATTGGCCACAGCTATGATTTCCTGATCACCAACTATGAGCGTTTTCAAATCTTCTAAATCTATGGTAACATCAAGTTTGCTAAGCCCCCAATTTGCACTTACAACTACTGCCAGCAATTGTACTGCTCGCCTATGAGGTTGGTTAGCAGGAAAAACTTTACCATAGTTCCAATGAGTTGAACTGATCGGATGCAGCTGATACATTTTTTGCAGAGCGAAATATTCTTTGTCTAAAATTGGATGCCCCATCCTCCCATGTTCTCCTAACCAACCTCCTTGTCCTAGAATTAAAGCCAGCAACTTCCTATAGTTTCCCCTGAACTTGATGAAAAACTTCCAATCAATCCTTTCTGCCAAATGTTGAAACGCGTTCCCATTGATTCCAAATCCAAATGACCGAGCCAACCAAACCCATGATGCCTGGCTCCAATCATTTGTAGATTCAAGAATTACATTGAACGCTTCCCATTTTTCTTCTAGTCGGTCAATGGCCATTCTATGCACCCAAGAACGAATCATAAAGTCATCTATTTGGTTCAGGTGCACGCCGCAAGGAATAGGAAGGTGAACAGGAAGTTGATTCTGAAAGGATTTGAGATGTGCTTCATCAATGCGATCTTTCAATTCAAACACAGGCAATATCCTGCCCTTGCTTGTTTTTACATCTCCGTCATTCTCGAATACTACATGTAAGGCGACATGATCATAAGCCACATCGAAATTGTGTTTATGTTTGGTCCAATCAGTAGACTGGATGTGTATTTCTACTGGCCCATGCCATTGTATTCCATCAATGATCAAATGTGCCTGACTAAAATCAGGACCACCATGATGGTTTAAATATCCAGGGTGGACAATCTCCACTTTTTCACCTGTTGAAGTGATTAAATCTTGGTGATTAAATCTTTTAAATCGCCATATAAAATGTAGGTACTCCTCGCGCATAGCGCAAAAATGAAAATCAATCTTTCACCCCCAACATCTAATTTGTGGATGGGGTTTCGTATTTTAGGTGTGCTAAATTAGCTGCTATGAAAACCATCAAGTAGTTAAGTTTCTTATTGTTTGCTTCCCTCCTTTTTGCCAGTTGTGACAAAATGAATGAGAAAAGATTCTCTGTCAAACGAATTCAAAATTTCGATATTGACCTAACTGACGATACCGATCATACGTTTTCAGAAGAGGCGATTTTGAGTAGTTTGCAACACGAAGAATTGGAAGCTGTTGAAACCGCGATTTTACGCTATGAAATTATGGCTGTGAAGTACAAAGTTTGGGAGTACTCAGGACCTGAAGCATCCACTTTCGAGGGAGAATTGAAAATTGGAGCTGTTGGAAATCCAGCTGATGCCACCACACTCGTTTTGGAAGAGGCAAGTTTAACTGAGTTAAATTCTGAAGCCGATCATCGCGAATGGAATCTTTCAAGTGACGAACAAAATCAAGGATTACTTTCTCAATAACAATGAAGTTTCCGTGAATGGAAGCGGAAATATTTCAGAGGTTCCGGCACACTTTGTTCTTCAGGTTGTGATGGACATAGACGCCATTGCTGAAGTAGAAGGTAATTAGGCACTCAGAATTTCAGCCATTTCCTGTTGCAGTGTTAATGCCGCTTTTCTAGCAGCGGCTGCATATTCTGTACCCTTAGATGCGTAGATGATTCCGCGAGAGGAATTGACGAGTAGGCCTACATCTTTATTCATCCCATATTTTGCTACATCGGTCAATGAACCGCCTTGGGCACCAACTCCTGGCACAAGTAAGAAGTGGTCTGGTGCAATGGCTCTGACTTGTTTGAACATTTCGGGACGAGTGGCTCCTATAACAAACATGAGCTGCTCAGGACTTCCCCATTGCTGGCATTTTTGAAGAACCGTTTTATACAAATCTGGTTCGCCGTGGAACTGAAAATCAGACGCACCTTTGTTGCTGGTCAGACCCAGCACAATTGTCCATTTATTCTTAAAAGCCAAGAACGGACTCACGCTGTCTTCTCCCATGTATGGCGCAACAGTGATGGCGTCTGCCTGAAGGTGATTAAAAATGGCCTCCGCATAATATTTGGAAGTATTCCCAATATCGCCACGTTTCGCATCTGCGATGACCATACATTCTTTAGGAATAAGTTTGATAGTATCCTCAAGTAGCTGCCAACCTTCAGAGCCAAATCTTTCATAAAATGCTAAGTTCGGCTTGTATGCAACACACAGATCTGAAGTTGCCTCAATAATTGCCTTATTAAATGCAAGCATGCCATCCATAGTACGAGGCAAGTGCTTAGGCATTTTGTCTGGGTCAATATCTAATCCTACACACAAAAAACTCTTTTTGTGATTGATTTGATGGATGAGTTCCTGTCTGGTCATTGTTTGTCTGCTTATTCTCCTTCGAGTAATTTTTCGGCATTCTCTGCCAACTTGAGCGCGTTGATGATTTCATCCAAATCTCCGTCAAGTACATTTTGCAAATTATACAAGGTGAGGTTGATTCTATGGTCAGTCACTCGACCTTGCGGATAATTGTAAGTTCTGATCTTGGCAGAACGGTCGCCGGTAGAAACCTGTGACTTGCGATCAGCAGCTCTTTCTTTGTCGCGTTTTTCCAATTCTCTTTCATACAGACGCGACCTCAGTACACTCAATGCCTTGTCGTAGTTTTTGTGCTGAGATCTTCCATCCTGACATTCCACCACAATTCCAGTTGGAAGGTGTGTGAGTCGAACAGCTGATTCTGTTTTATTGACGTGTTGTCCACCCGCCCCACTTGCACGGTAAGTGTCTTTTTTGACATCGCCCATGTTGAGATCCACATCTACCTCATCTGCCTCTGGCATCACTGCCACAGTGGCAGCTGAAGTATGAACTCTCCCTTGAGATTCAGTTTGTGGGACACGCTGCACACGATGGACTCCAGATTCAAATTTGAGCACTCCGTAGACACTATCTCCTTCAACTGAAAAGATTATTTCCTTGAAGCCACCTGAGGTGCCTTCATTTACATTGGCTATTTCGATGTTCCACCCTCTGTTTTCCAGAAATTTTGAATACATCCGGAAAATATCACCTGCAAAAATACTTGCTTCGTCTCCACCTGTTCCGGCTCGAATTTCAAC
>CAZKMC010000174.1:2128-2542 GCA_964553485.1 uncultured Comamonadaceae bacterium | reverse complement strand
GATTAGCATCCACTTGATTTCTTCATCAAGTTTTTCCTTTTCTTTTTGGAGGGACTGAAGTTCTTCTTTTGCCATCTCCTTCATTTCCGGATCTTCTTCAGACTTGAGCAAGTTTTCTGACGAAGCAATATTGTCAATAGTGTTTTTATACTTCGCATACATTCTCGACAACACGCCCAAATCCTTGTAATCCTTCATGAGTGTTGCATAACGCTTGTTATCTGCGATCACATCAGGGTCAACAATAAGCATACTGACCTCGCGGTAGCGATCATCAATAGCGGCTAGTTTATTTAGGAAGTCATTCATGCTTAAAGAGTGCTCAGTAGTTGAATTCTCCGAATTCGGAGCGAATGGTTAGTTTTTTGCCTTCAAGTGCTTCACATCTCCCTACAATCCGAGCTGCTATTCCCA
>CAZKMC010000174.1:0-2118 GCA_964553485.1 uncultured Comamonadaceae bacterium | reverse complement strand
CCCATGTCATTCGACATTTGGATCAATACCTCGGCGGTAGATGAATCTGTGTACACCTCCATACGGTGTCCCATATTGAAGACTTGATACATTTCTTTCCAATCTGTTCCAGATTCTTCATGTATCAATTTGAACAAAGGAGGAACGGGAAAAAGATTGTCTTTGATTACGTGGACGTTGTCTACAAAATGTAAGACTTTGGTTTGAGCACCTCCACTGCAATGCACCATGCCATGAACCCTGGAGCGATGTTGGTCCAAAAACTTTTTGATCAACGGTGCATAAGTCCTAGTAGGAGCTAGTACAAGTTTCCCTGCATCTACAGGAACACCTTGAATGACATCTGTTAATTTCTTTGAACCCGAGTACACCAAATCTTTAGGCACAGATGGATCAAAACTCTCCGGGTATTTGGTGGCAAGATCTTGTCCAAACACGTCATGACGCGCACTAGTCAGTCCGTTTGACCCCATACCTCCATTGTAGAAGTTTTCATAGTTGGCCTGCCCGTCTGAAGCAAGTCCAACAATGACATCACCAGCTTGGATGTTGGCATTGTCAATGACATCCGATCTTTTCATGCGACAAACAACCGTGCTGTCCACAATGATGGTGCGTACAAGGTCACCTACGTCTGCTGTTTCGCCTCCGGTGGAGTGGATATTTACACCATGTGTTCTAAGCTCTGAAAGCAGCTCTTCTGTTCCATTAATGATGGCAGCAATGACTTTTCCCGGAATTAGATTCTTGTTTCTACCGATGGTTGACGAAAGGAGGATGTTACTGGTAGCACCCACACAAAGAAGGTCATCGAGATTCATTACCAAGGCATCTTGGGCAATGCCTTTCCATACAGAGATGTCTCCTGTCTCTTTCCAATAGAGATAAGCAAGAGATGATTTTGTTCCAGCTCCGTCAGCGTGCATGACTACACAGTGTGCGTCGCTACCACTGAGAAAATCCGGGACGATTTTGCAAAAGGCTTTGGGGAAAAGTCCTTTATCTACGTTTTCAATTGCTTTGTGAACGTCTTCTTTGGCTGCGGAAACACCGCGTTGGTTGTAGCGAGAACTCATGAGGCAAAAAAAAGGGGCGGTAAAACCGCCCCGCAAAGTTATTTCAAAATTTGAAGTAAGACTACTTCTTATTCCTTAGGTACATAATCGTACCTCAAAATCTTAAATACGGTCCTTCTATTCACCTGGTGAGCTCTTTCCTGCTCTTCTTCTGTGCTCATTGCATTGATCTCTCTATCCTTGATCAGAGGAGATGTCTCACCCATACCGACCGGCACCATACGCTCGCGGTCTAGGCCTTTCGACGCTAGATATGCTACACATGTCTCTGCTCTACGCTGACTAAGGTCTCTGTTGTACTGATCTTTACCACGTGTATCTGTATGAGACTCCAACTGAATCACAAAGTTTGGATTTCGTGTAAGAAGATCGAATAGGTAGTTCAAAGAATCTTTTGAATTCACTACATTATTCACAAGAAGCTCTGACTTATCGAAAGGATAAAGTACCAATGGAAGGTCATATTCTTTGTCAATGATCACTTCTTTCAAGAAATACTCACGAGCAAAAGTGGTTGATTCCCCAACTCCCATTGTCGAGAACTGATCTCCAGTTCCAATGTATCCTTGAAGAGACACATCTACAGAATAGTTGTTGTCCAATACAATTTCACCTTCCATCAAGGAAACTCCACCGTTTCCATCAGCGGTAAGCTCATAGCTTTTTCCATCAGTTCCTTGCACAACAACTTTCGAGTTTGGAAGTGGTGCACCTGTATCGTAGTTGTATACTGTTGCTTTGTAGTTGAACTCCAACGGAGGCATCTTGAATTCGTAGATGTCGTCCTTTCCTTTTCCACCGGGACGGCTAGAAGTAAAGAACCCTTTGTCTTTTTCATCTTCCCAGATGATACCGAAATCATCAGAAGAGGAATTCAATGGATATTCAAGCGCAGCAGTATTCGCGAAGGTCATTTCGCCAATTGCTTCCGCTTTAAACAAATCAAGTCCACCAAGACCACCATGTCCGTTAGAAGAGAAATAAAGTGTTCCGTCTTCACGTACAAAAGGGAACATTTCATCTCCATTTGTATTCACTTCAT